>JASLAX010000042.1 GCA_030146875.1 Longimicrobiaceae bacterium | reverse complement strand
CGCCAGGCCGCGGGCGCGCTCGGCGGAGCCGGTGGCCTCCTCGCGCAGCGCGCCCCCGGCGCCGGCCAGCCCCTCCATGGCCGCCGCGCCGTGGGTCAGCAGGTCGCGCTGTCCCTCGGTGTCGCGGGCGAGCTCCTCGGTCACGGTGCCGATCATCTCCGTCGAGGCCTGCACCTGCTGCGCGGTGGCGGCGAGCTGGTCCGAGAGCGCGGCCAGCGTCTGGGCGCCGTCCTGGATGTCGCGCACCATCTGGCCGATCGACTGGGCCATGCTGTGCGTGCTGACGGACAGGAAGCCGATGTCGTCCAGCGCGTTGCTGGAGCCCACCCCGGTGAAGTCGCCGTGCTCCATGCGCGCCACCGTCTGCCGCACGCGCCGCAGCCGCCGCGTGTACGCCACGGGGCCCACGGTGGACATGTACGCCATCGCCGCCAGGAACACCGTCTCCACCACGATCGCCATCAGCGCGGCGCTCGCGTCGCCGCCGCTGCGGGCGACCCCGAAGTAGCGCCCCACCGGGTAGAGCACGATCGCCAGCCCCAGGTTGATGAACGCGGCGCGCGGCATCCCCAGCGCGTACCCGCCCACCCCGAAGACCAGCACCGGGAGCACCAGGTACCCGTGCGGCCCCAGCGCCACGCAGAGCCCGGCCAGCACCATCGCATCGATGCCCAGTACCAGCCAGAACTGCCAGGGCCGGAAGCGCCCCGCGCGGTCCAGCAGCAGCGCGCCCACGTTGAACGCCCCGTCGACCAGCGCCAGCCCCACGGCGATCTCGGTGGAGATCGAGAAGGAGCCCGTGGCGCGGCCGAGCAGGGCCATAACCAGGCAGAGGACGACCACCGACCACCGCTTGGCCATGGTCTGACGGTGGCGGGCCGCCAGCACGAGCTTCCGCTCGTTGGCGAAGAGCTGCGCGAAATCGCGGGTCTGCGTGCTCAAGGGCGGACCGGAGAGGGGGGTACGGCGGGGGAGGGGTGAGCCGGGAAGATTGGCGGGGCGGCCGGGGGTGTCAAGCGGCGCGCGCCTCCGCCGCCCCGGCCGGGCCGTCACGCGCGGGCGGCGGCCTCCTTCAGGCGCTCCCAGGCGCGCCGCACCTCGCGCTCCGTCGTCCGCAGGTTCCCCACCGAGAGGCGCAGCGCGAAGCGGCCCCGCACCTTCGTGTGGGAGAGGAAGGCCTCGCCCGTGGCGTTCACCGCGTCCATGATCCGCTCGTTGTGCGCGTCCACCTCCGCATCCCCCATCCCGGCGGGAACGTGGCGGTAGAGGACCAGCGCGAAGGGCACGGGAGCCAGGCGCTCCCACCCGGGCTCGGCGTCCACCCACTCCGCGAAGAGGCGGGCCAGGCGCAGGTGCTCGCGGACGATGGCGGCCATTCCGTCGGCGCCGAACCAGCGCAGCGTCATCCAGAGCTTCAGGGCGCGGAAGCGCTTCCCCAGCGCGGGGCCGTAGTCCATCAGGTTGGTGGCGCCGCCCTCGCCCTTGGGGGTGGAGAGGTACTCGGGGACCAGGGAGAGCGCGCGGCGGACGGTCTCGGGCCGGCGGACGTAGAGGGCAGAGAGGTCCATCGGCACGAAGAGCCACTTGTGCGGGTTGACCACCACCGAGTCCGCCCGCTCGCAGCCGGCCAGGACGCCGCGCATCTCCGGCACCACCGCCGCCCCGCCGCCGTACGCCGCGTCCACGTGCAGCCAGAGCCCGTGCCGACCGCACACGTCCGCGATCGCCTCCACGGGGTCGATGCTCGTCGTGGAGGTCGTCCCCACCGTGGAGACCACGCAGAACGGGCGCACGCCCGCCGCCCGGTCCTCCCGGATCGCGCGCTCCAGCGCCGCGGGGTCCATCCGGAACTCCGCGTCCGTCGGGATCTTGCGCGTGCCCGTGCGGCCCAGGCCCAGGATGATGCCCGCCTTGTCGATGGAGGAGTGCGCCTCCTCGGAGCAGTACAGCCGCAGGCGGGGAAGGTCGCGCCCGCTCATCCCGTCCTCGCGGATCCCCGGGTCGGCCGCCTCGCGCGCGGCGGCGACGGCGACCAGGGTGGAGACCGAGGCGGTGTCCTGGATGGTCCCGTGCAGCCCCTCCGGCAGCCCCAGCATCTGGCGCAGCCAGTCCAGCGTCCGCTCCTCCAGCTCGGTCGCGGCCGGGGACGTGCGCCAGAGCATGGCGTTGACGTTCAGCGCCGCCGTGAGCGTCTCGCCCAGGATGCCGGCCGCGCTGGCGCCGTTGGCGAAGTAGGCGAAGAACCCCGGGTGGTTCCAGTGCGTGAGCCCCGGAACGACGGTCGCCTCGAAGTCGCGGAGGATGGCCTCCATCGGCTCGCCGTGCCGCGGCGGGCTCGCCGGAAGGCGCGCCGCCACGTCGCCCGGGCGCACGTCGGGAAGAACCGGATAGCGCCCGGGATCCGCCAGGAACCCCGCGATCCAGTCCACCACCGCGTGCCCGTGGCGGCGGAACTCCTCCGGGTCCATCTCGGCGTTGCCGCCGTGCGACGGCGGGTCGGGCTGGGTCACGGTCGGGATCTGCTCGTCGTGGATGCGCGGGGTCGACGGTGGCGCGGTGGCTTCGGGTCCCGCCGGGATCGGGCGCCGAGACCATCCAGGTTCCCTCTCCCCCTCGTGGAGAGGGTGGTGGGCTCTCACGGAGCCGAGGAGATCCCACCTCTGCCGCCGGCGCCCGCCGGGGAGGGGTCCCTCTGTCTAGGCCCCCGTGCCTCCGCCGGCCCGCGGGCGTAAGTTATCCCCCCCGCGCGCCGGGCGCACGCGGCCGTCCGTCCACTCCGACCGAGCCCCGCATGATCCGCATCCGTCCCGACGTCCAGGAAGCCGTCCGCGGCGGCCGCCCGGTGGTGGCGCTGGAGTCCACCGTGCTGGCCCACGGCCTTCCCCGCCCGCGCAACCTGGAGCTGGGGCGCGCGATGGAGGCGGCGGTGCGCGAGGGCGGCGCCGTCCCCGCGACCATCGGCGTGGTCTCCGGCACCCCCGTCGTGGGGCTGGACGACGACGAGGTGGTGCGGATGTCCACCTCCGACGCCGTGCTGAAGCTCTCCACCCGAGACCTGCCGGTGCCGGTGGCGCGGGGGGCCGACGGGGCCACGACGGTGGCGTCCACCATGTGGCTCGCGCACCGCGCCGGCATCCAGGTCTTCGCCACCGGCGGCATCGGCGGGGTGCACCGGGGGGAGGCGCGCGACGTCTCCGCGGACCTGACGGAGCTGGGAAGGACGCCGACCGTCGTCGTGTGCGCGGGGGCGAAGTCGATCCTGGACCTGCCCGCCACCCGCGAGGCGCTGGAGACGGCCGGCGTGCTGGTCGCGGGATGGAGGACGGACGAGGTCCCCGCCTTCTACTCCCGAGAGAGCGGCTTCGCGGTGGACGTGCGGGTGGAGGACGCGGCCGAGGTGGCCGGCCTGTGGCGCGCCCACCGCGAGATGGGGCTGCCCGGCGCGCTCCTCCTCTGCGTGCCGCCCCCGGAGGCGCAGGCGCTGGACGCGGACGAGGTGGAGGCGGCGATCTCCGCCGCGCTCGCGCAGGCGGAGGAGCGGGGGGTGCGCGGCAAGGAGGTGACGCCGTTCCTCCTGCGCGCGGTGGCGGAGGCGACGGGCGGCCGGTCGCTGGAGGCGAACGTCGCGCTGCTGCTCAACAACGCGCGGGTGGGCGCCCGCGTGGCCGCCGCGCTCTGCGCCCGGTGAGCAAGGAGGCCGTGCGCCAGGCCGCGCGCGCGCGGCTCCGCGCCCTCGCAGGCGAGGAGCGGGCCGCGGCGGAGCGCGAGATCGCGGAGCGGGTGTGGCGGGTGCCGGAGGTGGCCGGCGCGCGCCTCCTCTTCCTCTTCGCCTCGCTGGCGGAGGAGGTGTCGACGGACGCGGTCGCGGCCGAGGCCGTGCGGCGGGGGATCGCCGTCGCCTTCCCGCGCTGTCCCGCGGGCTCGCGCGACCTGGTCCTGCACCGGGTGAGCGACCCCGCCGCCCTCGCCGTGGGCCGCTACGGCATCCGCGAGCCCGACCCCGCGGCCTGCGAGGTGATCGAGAGGGGCGAGGTCGACGCGGCGCTGGTCCCCGGCCTGGCGTGGGACCGCGAGGGGCACCGCCTGGGCCGCGGCGCCGGCTGGTACGACCGCCTCTTCGCCGATCCCGCCTGGCGCGGCTTCCGCTGCGGCCTCTTCTTCTCCACCCAGGAGGTCCCCCGGGTCCCCCGCGACGAGTGGGACGCCCCCCTCGACGCCGTCGTCACCGAGAACGAGGTGTGGCGACGGGAGTAGGACGAACGAGCCGAACCCATCCTCCACCGAGAGCACCCGCCCTTCCGCCGTCGGCGGATCGGAAGGCGAGACCCGCCCCCCGCACCTCCGCGTTCTACGCGCCTCCGCGTGAGACCCGCCGTTGTCGTTCTCCGCGAACTCCGTGTACTCCGTGAACTCCGCGCCCCTGCTCGTCGCCTGACGCACGCTCCGAAAGCAGCGGAGACGGTCGGCAGACGCGAAGGAGGCCGCCCCGTCTACCCGGGCGGCCTCCTCGTGTGGTGCGGACGGCGGGAGATCAGCGCGAGGCGCCGTCGCCCTGCGGCGGGTTCCCGCAGTTGAACCCCTCCCACACCCGGCTCCAGCGGTTGCGCCGGTCGGACGAGATCACCTCGTACCAGGACTGCGAGTCGCCGTACACCTCCACCAGGACCTCGGAGCCGCCGCGGCCGTTCCAGTTCAGGTAGTCGACCATCCGGGGGGCGGCCTTGCCGTCCTTGCGGTAGTCGCGCACCTCGGAGTAGAACGGCATGTAGCCGTTCCGGCGCTCGTAGGCGGCCAGGTAGAAGATGCTGTACCCGTCCTCCTGCGCCCCGCCCACGCGAAGGGCGTCGCCCACCAGGTAGGTGGCGGCCATCTCGGGGTTGCCGCCGCCCGCGATCTCCATGGCCTGCAGGTCCCTCTGCGCCCCCTGCCAGCTCCGCGGGCGGGGAAGGCCGTGCTGCAGCACCAGCCGCTCCGCCACGATGGACGCAAAGGTGGTGATGCTGCCGTCGATGCGCGGCGGCGAGTACTCGCCGATCACCTCGGGACCCAGGCCGCGCCGGAACGCCAGGAACTCGCGCGCGTCCGCCGCCGCCGCCACCACCGACGCGATGCCGGCGCCCACGGGCACGCCGCAGGCCGTCGCGCCGCCGCTCCCCTGCACGCTGAGCGTCCCCACCTTCGCGCCGCGGCGGAACAGGTCGAACTGCGCCCCGTTCTCCAGCACCGTGCGCCGGAAGCGCGACTCGTACTCGGCGGCCGCGGCGTCGGCCGGGCGCCGCAGCGTGCGCAGGGAGTCGCCGGAGATCTCCGCGACCGGGATCACCCTGGCGCGGCCGGTGGAGTCCTTCACCACGTGGAAGACCACCGTGCCCCTGGGCAGTCCCACGTCGGCGTTGGTCCGGATGGTGTCGCCGGCGCTCGCCTCCTTCGCGCCGCCCGCCGGCGGCGGGGGCACGCGCTGGACCTCGACCCCTCCCCACCGGACGTTGTCGCAGCCCGAGAGAGCGGTTAGTATCAGGAGCGACGCGGGCCCGAGCCCGCGCTTCGTTGCGACGCGCATGTCGATCTTCGGATCGGTTGGACGGGCCGGCCTCCCGGCCCGGACTTGTTTCTGCGGGCGGGAGCCTTCGGGACCGGGCGAAGCAAGGAGCCGGCCACGGTGCGGGCCGCGGGGGAAGGTAAGGGGATCCCGGTACGTCTGCCAGATGATCGACCAGAGCGAGTTCCGACGCGTGATGGGCCATTTCGCCAGCGGAGTCGCGGTCGTGACCGCCATGCGCGCCGACGGGGCGCCGTGCGGCCTGACCGTGAGCGCCGTCGCGTCCGTCTCCCTGGGCCCCACCCTGGTCATGGTCTGCGTGGACCGCGCGGCCGATTCCCACGGCTGCATCCGGGAGGCGGGCTCGTACGCCGTGTCGTTCCTGCGCGAGGGGAAGGGCGAGACCATCGCCCGCCGCTTCTCGGAAGGGGCGGCTGAGGACAAGTTCCGGGGGCTGGCGTGGCGGCCGGAGCGCACCGGCGCGCCGGTGCTGGACGACGCGCTGGCCTGGGTCGACTGCAACGTGGTCGCGGAGGTTCCGGGGGGCGACCACACCATCTTCCTGGGCGAGGTGCTCGCCGGGGACGCCGACGAGGGGACTCCCCTCGTCTACTACCGGGGAGGGTACGGCCGTTTTGTCCCCTGAGCGAAAGCGCCGCCGCGGCGCCGCACTGCGCGCGCTGCTCGTCGGCACGGTCCTGGGGATCCTCGCCTTCGCGGCGGGGAGCCTGGTCATCTACGAGGCGCGCGGGGTCCTTCCCGCCTCGGCGGGGCTGGTCGCGACCCTCTGCGTCGCCCTGACCCTGGGCCTGTGGGCCGGGGCGCCCGGAGCGCGCGAGGGCGTGTCCCCCGTGGGGCGCTGGCTCCTCTCCGGCGTCTCCCTGGGCGCCGCGGGCGTCTTCGCCACCGCCTGGACCATCCGCGGGTGGGACCGGGGGGGCGAGCCGGCGCGCGCCCTGGCCCTCCTGGTCCTGGTCGGCATCCCCGTCTACTGCATCGGCCTGCTGCTCCCCACGCTCGCGCGCTGGGAGAGCGACCGCGCGGGCGACGAGGACGCGGACGACAAGGACGAGGGCTTCGGTGCCGTCGGCCGGGTGACGGCGTGGGCGATCCTGGGGATCGCGATCGGCGCGGTGCTGGCCGGCATCGTCCTGCTCCCGCGCCTCTCCCCCGGGCCGCTGCTGCTGGGCGCCGGCGCGCTGCTCACCTTCCCGCTCCTCTTCCCCCGGCACCAGGAGGAGCCCGAGACGCGCGAGCAGACGCTGTACGAGCGCGAGACGCCGTTCAGCACCCTGCGCGTGGTGGAGGTCGTCTTCCCCGGCCGCCGCCAGCCGGAGCTGCGGCTCTACCAGGACGAGGAGGCCGAGTCCGGCGAGCTGACCCGCACCGGGGCGCCGACCTTCGCCTACATCGCCGCGGCGGAGCGCTGGCTGGAGGCCATCGGGGCGCGCGGCGAGTCGTACCTTTTCCTGGGCGGCGGCGCGTACACCCTGCCGCGCCGCGTGGCCGAGCGCGATCCCTCCGCGCGCATCACCGTGGTGGAGCTGGACCCCGAGGTCACCGACGTCGCGTACCGCTTCTTCGGCCTGAAGCCCGAGCACGGCATCGTCACGCTGCACGGCGACGCGCGCGAGGTGGCCGCGGGGCTTCCGGCCGGCACCTTCGACCGGGTGTTCCTGGACGTGTACGACGGCACCGAGACCGTTCCCCACCACCTGGTGACGCGCGAGGGGATGGAGGCGCTGGCCCGCCTGCTCCGCCCCGGCGGCACGGTGGGGATGAACGTGATCGGGGTGGCCGCGGGGGCGGGGTCGCGGCGCTTCTGGTCCGTCGTCCGCACCGCCGCGGAGGTCTTCCCCTCGCTGGCGGTGCACGTCCACATCGCGCGCGACTACCCGGAGCGGCAGAACTTCCTGATCCTGGGCTCGGCCGACGCGGCCTACGCGCACCCGGAGCGCGCGGGAGGGTTCGACGCCTGGCCGGCCGAGGAGTGGCCGCTCGCCGGGACGGTCGTCTTCCGCGACCGCGCGGGCGCTGCCGAGGCGGAGGCGGTGGAGATGCCGGAGCCCGGACGGCCCGTCCGCGCGAGCTGAGCCGGGCGGCCTCGGCCGGGCCGCGGCGAGGGGGACCGACGCAGGACGGCCCGGCCGCGAATCGATCGCGGCCGGGCCGTCCGTCATCCGACGGGGACGCCTAGCGCTGCTTGCGGCGGGCGGCCTTCTGCGCCTTCTGCATCTCGCCCTGCATGTGCTTCATGGCCTGGCCGCGCATCTCCAGGTGGCGCTTCATCTGCTCGCTCTGCTTGAGCTTCGCGCCCTCCGTGCCCTTGTACCGCTGCCGGTCCATGAACCGCTTCATCAGGCGGATCACGGGCGCGCCGACGTACTTCAGCAGGAAGTAGCGGCGCTTCTCCCCCTTCCGCTCCAGGTCGGCGAGGGCGTGCGGGAGGAACTGCACCTGGTCCTGCAGCTTGCGGTGCTTCTGCTCCAGGGTCTCCTTGGGCTTCTTCTTCTTGGCCATGACCGCGCGTGGGCGAGTAGGGTGCGAGCGTGACGCCGGGCCCCGGCCCGGCGAAGCTCCCCGTACCCCGCTCCCCGCGCCGGGTTCTCCCCCCGCGGCGGCGGGTTGCCGGGCCGTGGCCGCGGGGGTACGATTCCGTCCTGACCGAGCCGCGATCTCCCGCGGCGCGCCATCCCCGGCCCCCGCGACCGTGAAGATCGCCCACCTCGCCGACCTGCACCTGGGCTTCCGCGCCTACCACCGCGTCACCCCGCGCGGGGTGAACGTGCGCGAGGCCGACGTGGCCGACGCGTTCCGCCGCGCCGTGGCGCGCACGGTGGCGCTGCGGCCGGACCTGGTGATCGTGGCCGGCGACGTCTTCCACACCGTCCGCCCCTCCAACGCCTCCATCGCCGAGGCGTTCCGCCAGCTCTCCGTGCTCTGCGAGGGGCTGCGCGGCGTGCCGGTGGTGATGGTCGCCGGCAACCACGACTCGCCGCGCTCCGCCGACACCGGCAACATCCTCTCCCTGTTCCGCGAGATCCCGGGCGTGGTCGTCGTCGCCGACGAGTGCCGCCCCGTGCACCTGCCGCAGTGCGAGGCCACCGTCCTGTGCATGCCGCACAACGCCATGGCGGTGCACATGGAGACGGAGATGGAGCCGGACCCGAAGGCGCGGCACAACGTGCTGGCCATCCACGGCACCATCGCCGGCAAGAGCGCAGAGGAGAAGATCCGCTACGTCTCCGAGTACGGCGGCGCCACCGTGGCGGAGAGCGCCATCGGGCCCGAGCGGTGGAGTTACGTGGCGCTGGGGCACTATCACATCCGCACCGAGCTGGCGCCCAACATGTGGTACGCCGGGGGCATCGAGCGCACCTCCACCAACGTGTGGATGGAGCGCGAGCCCAAGGGCTTCCTGCTCCACGACACCGAGACGGGAGAGACGGCGTTCGAGGCGCTGGAGACGCGCGAGATGGTGGACATCCCCCGCCTCTCGGCGCGCGGCCGCACCTCGGCCGAGGTGGACGAGGCGATCCGCGCCGCGGTGGAGGGCGTTCCCGGCGGGATCGCGGGGAAGCTGGTGCGGATGGTGGTGGAGGACATTCCCCGTGCCATGGTGCGCGAGCTGAACCACCGCCGCATCCGCGACTGGAAGGCCGACGCGCTGCACTTCCACCTGGACGCCCGCCCCCCCGAGGTCCGGCGGCGCTCGGGCTCCGGCGCGCCCACGCGGCGCCAGTCGCTGGGCGAGCAGGTGGAGAGCTACCTGCAGTCGCACTGGTCGCTCACCACCGGCGGGCTGGAGAGGACGCGCCTGGTGGAGCTGGGGAAGGCGTACATGCGCATGACCGAGGAGGGCTGAGCGATGCGCCTCCGCTCCCTGCGCATGCGCAACTTCCGGCAGCACGCCGATACGGAGATCCAGTTCCGCGGCGGGCTCACGGGGATCATCGGGCCCAACGGGGCGGGGAAGAGCACCATCCTGGAGGCCATCGCCTGGGCCATCTACGGCTCCTCGGCGGCGCGCGGCACCAACGACACCATCCGCTTCGCGCGGGCCGGCGCGCGCTCGCGGGTGGAGGTGGACCTCTCCTTCGCGCTGGGGCCGCACGAGCTGCGGGTGGTCAGGACGCTCAACTCGGCCGAGGTGTACCTGGACGGCGGGCTGCAGCCGGTGGCGGCCACCCTGGGCGGGGCCAGCACCTACCTGCAGGCGCGCGTGGGGATGACGCGCGAGGAGTTCTTCAACACCTACTTCACCGGGCAGAAGGAGCTGCAGTTCCTGGCCACCATGGGGCCGGCGGACCGCGGGCGCTTCCTGTCCCAGGTGCTCGGGTACGAGCGCCTGCGCCGGGCGCAGGACCTGGCGCGGGCGCGCCGCAACGAGCTGCGCCACGAGATCAAGGGCCTGCGCGCCGCCCTGGGCGACCCGGAGGAGATCGCCGCGGCCCGCCGCGCCGCCGAGCGCCGCATGTCCGAGTCGCTCACCGCCCTCTCCGCGGCGGAGACGGCCGCCGCCCTGGCGGCGGAGGAGATGCGGGCGCACGTCCCCCTCTGGGAGGCGGCGCAGGGCGCCCGCGAGCGCCACCGCGAGCTGACGCGGGCGCTGGAGATCGCCGCGCAGGAGCGCGACACGGCGCAGCGCGACTTCCTGAAGTCCACGGCCGAGCTGGAGGGACTCGAAAAGGCGGAGGCCGAGCTGGCGCCTCTGCGCGTCCGGCTGGAGGCGCTGCCGGGGGTCACGGCGGAGGCGGAGCGGCTGGAGGAGCTGGCGCGGGCGGAGGCGCGGCGCGGGGCGCTGGAGGCGGGGCTGCGCGACATCGACGCCGAGGTGAAGCGGCTGGAGGCCGAGGTGGCGCGGCGCGACACGGCGCCGGACCTGGAGCGCCGCTACGCCGAGGAGCTGGCGGCGGTGCGCGCGGAGCGCGACGCGGCGCAGGCCGAGCAGGAGGAGGCCCGCACCGTCTGGCTGCGCGACCGGCAGGACGCGCAGACCAAGCTGCAGGGGTACCGCGACCGCGCGGCGGAGCTGAAGGAGCAGATCCAGCAGATCCGCACCCTGGGCCCGGAGGGCGCGTGCCCCACCTGCGGCCGCCCCGTGGGCGACGACTTCGAGCGGCTGCTGGACGAGATGGAGGAGCAGTGGGTCTCCCTGGTCCAGGACGGCAAGTGGTGGAAGAGCCGCGCCGACCAGCTCGACCAGAAGCCCGAGGAGCTGGTCTCGCTGGAGCGCCGGCTCTCCGAGCTGGGCGCGCAGGCGGAGGAGAAGTCGCGCAGGCACACGCGCTGCGAAGAGGCGGTGAAGGAGCTGGGCCGCCTGCGCGAGGAGCGCGACGGCCGCCGCGCCCGCCGCGCCGCCGTGGAGGCGGAGCGCGCCGCGCTGCCCGTGGGCTACGACGCCGCCCGCCACGCGGAGGTGGAGGTGGAGCTCAAGACGCTGCGCGGCGTGGGGACGCGCGCCGCCGGGCTGGAGGCCGCCGTCGCGCGGCGGGGCGCCGTGGAGCGCGACCGCCAGGACGCGCTGATCCGCCAGCAGAACGCCTCCGAGCGCGCCGCCGCGCACGAGGGGGAGCGGACCGCGCTCGCCTTCTCGGAGGAGCGCTTCGCCGCCGTGCGCGCCGAGCACGACGCCGCCCGCGAGCGGCAGGTGGCCGCCGGGCTGCGCGCCGCGAGCGCCAGGGGCGAGGTGGGGATGGCGGAGCAGGCGCTGCAGTCCGCCCGGGCCGCGCAGGCGGAGTACGACGAGCGCGCGCGGACGGTGGCGGAGCGCGAGACCGACCTGAAGTACCACGACGAGCTGGACTTGGCCCTCTCCGAGCTTCGCGCCGAGCTGAACGCCGCCGTGCGCCCCGAGCTCTCCGAGATCGCCTCCACCTTCCTGGCCCAGCTCACCGACGGCCGCTACACCTCGATGGAGATCGACGAGGCGTACAACCTGATGGTGCTGGACGAGGGCGAGGAGAAGCCCGTCATCTCCGGCGGCGAGGAGGACGTGGCCAACCTGGTGCTGCGCCTCTCCCTCTCCCAGATGATCGCGGAGCGCGCGGGGCACCCGCTCTCGCTGCTGATCCTGGACGAGGTCTTCGGCTCGCTCGACGTGGCCCGCCGCGACAACGTCGTCTCGCTCCTCCACCACCTGGAGGACCGCTTCGAGCAGGTGATCCTGATCACCCACGTCGAGGGCATCCGCGAAGGGCTGGACCAGGTCCTCCGCGTGGACTTCGACGAGCGCACCGGCACCTCCGTCGTCCGCGAGGAGCGCCCCCCCGGCGAAGAGCCCGACGAGCCCGGCCTGGCCGCGGACTGAGGCGGGCGACGCTCCGCCTCGCCGATCCACGCCGGCCCCTCCTCCCTCCATCCCACCCACCCCTCGGGAGCCGCGGCTCGCCGTCCACGATCCCCCCGATCCACCTCCACCCACCCCGCCGTCCGCCGGGGTCGACTCCCTCCGCCGAGGCGGTCCAGCCCTCTCCCGAGGCCGGGCTAGAACCGCAGCTCCGCGCCCACGCGGGCGAAGACGTGGTTCACCATCCCGCGGTCGCCCGCGTAGTTGGAGATGTAGTCGTTGACGCCGAACCGCACCGCCAGGTTGGGCGAGATCAGGAACGCGCTGCCCAGGCCGACGTTCGCGGTCAGGTCGTTCCGCTTCCGCTCGCCCAGCGGGAGCACCGCCGCGTCCTCGAAGTCGTAGCGCGTCTGGCCCAGCCCCGCCTCGATGGTCACGGGCAGGAGCCCCTCGGCGCGCTGGCGCAGCCCGAAGGCGTACTCGGCGCCGGCGGTCCAGTGGTCCACCCGGGCGCTCCGGCCGCTCTCGTTCACCTCGGGGGTGGCGCGCTGGAAGTTCCCGTACAGCGCGAGCCGCGGCGAGAGCTGGTAGCCGGCGCGGGCGCCGAACGCCACGTCCTCCTTCAGCTTGGGACCGCCGTCGGGAAGAGTGCCGAAGAATCCGTACGCCGCGTAGGGCTCCACGCCGATCCGTCCCGCCTGCGCGGCCGCCGGGGCGGCCACGGCGGCCATCAGGACTGCGGCGAACATCGTACGCTTGGTCATCTCGTGGGTCTCCGTCTTCGGTTGTGCCGGGGCCGTGTTGCCCCGCCGCCCTTGACGGAGGCAAGCCCGTTGCCACCCGCCGCATCCGCGGAAACGCGAGGCACTTGCGGGATTTCACCCGCCTCCCCTGCCGGGGGTGTTTGAGCGGGGATGTCCACCCGGGGGGACGCGCGGCCGGCGCGGGCGGGGACGCTCGAGCGTTGACAGCCGCCGCGTTCCGGCGGAGATTCCGCGTTCCCCCGACCGGTCCCCGCACCCTGCCGCATGCCGCTCTTCCCCGACTTCGACGAGCTCGAGCGCCTGGCCTCCGGGGCCACCCTGGTCCCCGTGTACCGCGAGCTCCTGTTCGACACTGACACGGCCGTCTCCGCCTTCCACAAGGTGGCGCGGCCGCCGTTCGGCTTCCTGCTGGAGTCGGTGGTGGGCGGCGAGACCTGGGCGCGGTACACCTTCTTCGGCACCGAGCCGCGCGAGGCGTGGCGGCTGCACGGCCGCCGCATCTCGCGCTGGACCCCCGCGGGCGGTTGGGCCGACGAGGGGGAGCACGAGGACCCGCTGGCGGAGTTCGACCGGCGCATGCGGCGGCACGTCCCCGCGACGCTCCCCGGGCTGCCGCGCTTCTGGGGCGGCGCAGTGGGCTACTTCGGGTACGACGTGGTGCGCCTGGTGGAGCGCCTTCCCGACGCGCCCCACGACGAGCTGGGGCTGCCGGACGCCCTGTTCATGCTCACCGGGACCGTGGTCGCGGTGGACAACCTCTTCGGCCGGGCGCGCGTGATCGCGGCGGTGGAGACGGAGGGCGCCGACCGCGCCGAGCTCCGCCGCCGGTACGAGGCGGCGGTGGCGGAGATCGACGCACTGGTCGCCCGCCTGCGCGAGGGGAAGGGGCCGGAGCCGCTCGCCCTCTCCGCCCCCGCGACCGAGGACCCTCCCTTCCGCAGCACCTGCACGCGCGAGGGGTTCGAGGCCTCCGTACGCGCCGGTCAGGAGTACATCCGCGCCGGCGACATCTTCCAGGTCGTCCTCTCCCAGCGCCTCACGGTGCCGCTGGCCGCGGACCCGTTCGACCTGTACCGCGTGCTGCGGACGGTGAACCCCTCGCCGTACCTCTTCTACCTGGACCTGGACGGCTTCCGCCTGGTGGGCTCGTCGCCCGAGGTGATGGTGCGGCTGGAGGACGACCGGGTGACGGTGCGGCCCATCGCGGGCACCCGCCGCCGCGGCGGGGACGCCGCCGAGGACGCGGCCCTCTCCGCCGGCCTGCTGGCGGACGAGAAGGAGCGCGCGGAGCACCTGATGCTGCTGGACCTGGGGCGCAACGACGTGGGCCGCGTGGCCCGCTACGGCACCGTTCGCGTTCCGCACCGCATGGCCATCGAGCGCTACTCCCACGTGCTGCACATGGTCTCCACGGTGGAGGGCGAGCTGCGCGAGGGCCTCTCGGCCATGGACGTGCTGCGCGCCTCGTTCCCGGCGGGCACCGTCTCGGGCGCCCCCAAGGTGCGGGCGATGGAGATCATCGACGAGCTGGAGCCGGCGCGGCGCGGCGCCTACGCGGGCGCGGTGGGATACCTGTCGCACGGCGGGCGCACCATGGACACCGCCATCGCCATCCGCACCGTGGTGGCCGAGGGGGGCAGGGCGCACGTGCAGGCCGGAGCGGGGATCGTGGCCGACTCCAATCCGGCCAGCGAGTACGAGGAGACGCTGAGCAAGGCGCGCGCGCTCCTCCGCGCCGTGCAGATGGTGTCGGGGGAGGCCTGAACGGCGCCGCGGGGCTCCGAAAGCCCGCTGCGGCGCGCGTCTCCGGGCACCGTCCCCCTTGCCGCCCGTGCGCCGGGCCGCTATATCAGCAGGGTCTCACCTCCGTCACAGCTCCGTTCCACGATCCCAACCGCGTCCGGGCCACGAGCCCGGCCGGACCAGCTCACGCGCAGCCGCCCGCACGCTTGACACGGTCGAACGCTCGTTCTATATACTGGAAATCGAACCATTCCGGGCTCTTTCCGCTGGCCGGAGCCCCCGCCTCCCGGCGCCGCCCCGCGCGGTCGCCGTCACGCCGTCCACGGGTCGCGCGTTCTCTCTCTTGCGTGACTTCCACGCGGTCCATCCAACCCTTCAGCGCAGGAGGTTCTTACCGGACGAGAGGTTCGCAAACGGGGCCCCGCCCCAACGGGCACGTTCAGGGATTGTCCGGACCCGCGAGCACCGCGGGCCCCGCCACTCCCGGCACGAACGCCCGAGACGGAAAAACTCTTCCGGCGCCCGCCCTGCGGCCGCCGGCACCAAGGAGGACAAGGAATGAGTAAGTATCGTTGGCTATTTGCGATGCTCGTCGCGGTAGCCGTCTCACCGGTGCAGCTGCTGGCGCAGGAGCCCGCGGTCATCACCGGCCGGGTGACCGGCGCTTCCGGCAACCCCGAGAACGCCGTGTCCGTCCGCGTCGACGCGCTGAACGTCGGCACGACGACCGCGGCCGACGGCACGTACCGCCTGGTGGTCCCCGCTTCGCGCATCGGCGCGGGGCAGCAGGTGCGCCTCACGGCGTCCCGCGTGGGCCTGTCGGCGCAGTCGCGCACCGTGACGCTGAACCCCGGCGCCGCGCTGACGCAGAACTTCTCGCTGGGCACCGACGTCCTGCAGCTCGGCGAGATCGTCGCCGTGGGCCAGGGCACCACCACCACGCGCGAGCGCGTCGTGTCCACGGTGAACAGCGTGCGGAGCGAGGAGATCGTCCGCTCGAACGAGTCGAACGTCGTCGCGGCGCTCTCGGGCAAGGCGCCGAACGTCCAGGTCACCACCTCGTCGGGTGACCCCGGCTCCGGCTCGTACATCCGGATCCGCGGCGCGGCCTCGGTCGAGGGCGGCACGCAGCCGCTCTTCGTCGTGGACGGCACCCCGATCGACAACTCGACGGACCAGATCACGGTGTACGGGACGACCGGCACCGCGCTGCAGAACCGCGCCGCCGACATCAACCCGGCCGACATCGAGCGCGTCGAGATCCTGAAGGGCGCGTCCGCCACGGCCATCTACGGCTCGCGCGGCGCGAACGGCGTGGTCATCATCACCACCAAGAGCGGCCGCGCCGGCCAGACCCGCGCGACGTTCTCGTCGTCGTACTCGCGCGACAAGGTGGGCCAGCTCCCCGACCTGCAGACCACCTACGGCCAGGGCTCGGGCGGCACGGCCAGCACCACCTCGCCGTTCTCGTGGGGGCCGCTGCTCGCGGCCGGCACCCCGACCTACAACCACGCGGCGGAGCTGTTCGACACCGGCAACCGCCTCGAGAACAACCTGACGCTGTCGGGCGGCAACGAGCGGACCACGTACTACCTCTCCGTGGGCCGGCTGGACCAGGACGGGACGATTCTCGCGAACAGCGACTACGTTCGCAACTCGGCTCGCCTCAAGGGCACGCACTTCCTGCGCGACGACCTGCGCGTCGGCGGCAACATCGCCTACACGCAGTCCGACGCGCGCTACGTGCAGCAGGGCAACAACATCTCGGGCCTGTTCCTCGGCGCGCTGCGTACGCCGCCGAACTTCAACAACTGTGTTCCCGAGACCTGCTACCTGGACCCGGTCACCCGGCTCCACCGCACGTACCGGAACCAGAACCCGGTCACGCTCACCGAGGCCCGGGGGTACGACAACCCGTTCTTCACGATCAACGAGATGAAGAACACGGCGAACGTCGGGCGCGCGTTCGGTAACGTGAGCCTCGACTACACGCCCACCGACTGGCTGAAGGTCTCTTACCTGCTCGGCGCCGACTACGTCAGCGACGAGCGCCTGAACCTGCGTCCGAAGAGCTCCTCGGACACGTTCAACCGCCTGGGCGACATCATCCGCGCGAACATCGTTCGGCGGATCTGGGACAGCAACCTCCTGGCTACGGCGACCCGTACCTGGAGCGACGACCTGACGGGCTCCCTGACGATCGGTCAGAACCTGAACCAGACGTCGGAGTGGTGGAACCAGGTCAACGGCAACAACGTGATCGCCGGGACCGAGGAGACGGACTTCACGCTCGACCTGCAGGGCGACGAGTTCAAGTCGACCACGCGGACCGAGGGCTACTTCCTCACGGGTGAGACCACCGTGTGGGACCAGCTCACCCTGAACGCCACCGGCCGCTGGGACTCCTCGTCCACCTTCGGCGGCGACGGGCAGCGCTTCTTCTACCCGGGCGTGGGCGCGAGCTGGCAGTTCACGCGCCTGGGCATGTTCGAGAACGTGCCGTTCCTGGACTTCGGCAAGATCCGCGCGTCCTACGGCGTCTCGGGCACGCACCCGCCGGTGTTCTCGAACGTGACGGGCTACGCCACCACGATCTTCTCGGATGGCTGGGTCTCCACGGGTCTCGACCCGAAGTTCAACGGCCAGGAGGGCGTGGTCTCCTTCTTCACGCGCGGTAACGAGGAGATCAAGCCGGAGCGCAAGGCCGAGTGGGAGATCGGCACCGACCTGGCGTTCTTCAACCGGCGCGCGTCGCTGGGCGTGACGTACTACAACCGCAAGACCACCGACGCGATCCTTCGCGTGCCGGTGGCGCCGTCGACCGGCTTCTTCTCGGAGTACCGGAACGCGGCCGCGTTCGACAACGACGGGTTCGAGGTCACCCTCGACCTGACGCCGGTGCAGGCGCGGAGCTTCTCCTGGCAGATCAACGGCCAGTGGGCGAAGAACAACTCCTGCGTCACCAACCTGGCCGGCGCCGAGGAGGTCGTGCTCGACGGCTTCGGCACGCCGAACGTGTCCGTGCTCGGGCCGGGCGTGGACGGCAAGGACTGCCACCCGTACGGCGTTCTTTACGGCGACGACTTCGTCCGCTTCGGCCGCGGCAGCATGGTCGACGGCGTGAACATCGACGAGGCCTTCCCGGGTGCCGCCGCCGGCGCGCTGTACATCGGCGAGGACGGGTTCCCGCTCTATGACGACGTGTTCCACGTCACGGGCGACCCGAACCCGGACTGGACCGGCTCGATCCGGAACACCTTCACGATCGGCCGCAACCTGACCATCTCGGGCCTGCTCGACATCAAGCACGGCGGCGACATGTGGAACGGGACCAAGGGCGCGCTGTCCTACTTCGGGACCGCGGGCTACACGGCGCCGTACCACGGCGCCGGCCAGCAGATGACGATCAGCGAGTTCTACGGCGGGGCGGCGGTCGCTGGCCCGGGTGCCTCGGAGGTCGTCACGATCGACCAGAGCTGGTTCACGTCGAACCTCGGCTCCTCGTTCACGGGCCCGATTTCTCCCTTCGTGGAGGACGCCGGCTACGTGAAGCTGCGCGACGTCTCGGTCAGCTACACGCTCGACCAGCCGTTCGTCAAGCGCATAGGCTTCACCTCGCTGAACCTCACGGTCAGCGGCCGGAACCTGAAGACCTGGACGGACTACACGGGCATCGACCCGGAGTCGAACCTTACCGCCCAGAACGGCGCGCAGGGTCTGGACTACTTCAACAACCCGCAGACGCGGTCGTACATCTTCACGGTCAACCTGAACCGCTGAGCTGCGAGGAGATCGCTCTAATGAAAAAGACACCCTGGCTGGGTCGCGCCTTCGGCGCGGCCCTGCTGGCCGGCTCGATGGGGGCATGCGACTTCATCAAGCCGACCGAGACGAACCCGAACCGGGTGCCGGAAGCGAACATCGATCAGCTGTTCGTGGGCATCCAGGTCAACACCTTCTTCTTCAGCGAGGGTCAGGTCTCGCGCATCCTCTCCATGTGGATGCAGCAGATGGCCGGCACCGACCGCCAGTTCCAGGCGATTGACCAGTACACCTTCGGTGAGGACGTGGCGGACGGCGAGTGGAGCACCATCTACACGGGTGGCGGCCTGCTCGACATCCGCGAGGGCATTCGCATCGCCGAGGAGGGCGGCTTCCGCCCGTACGCCGGCGCGCTGAAGGTCCAGGAGGCCTACCTGATCGGCATGTCCGCCAGCATCTGGGGCGACATCCCGTACAGCCAGGCCGCCAACGCCTCGGAGTTCCCCACGCCGGTGCTGGACGACCAGGCGGCGGTGTACGCGGCCGTGCAGACCCGCCTGGACGAGGCGATCGCCGACCTCGCTCAGACGGGCCGCTTCCCCGGCGCGTCCATCGACTTCTCCTTCGGCGGCGACAAGGCGAAGTGGGCCGCGGCCGCCCACTCGCTGAAGGCCCGGTACTACATGCACTGGGTCGAGGCGGCGGGCGCCGGCGGCACGCACCCGGCGTGCGCCCGTGCCGGCAGCGGCAACAACTGCCTCACCAACGCCCTGGCCGAGGCCCAGCTCGGGATCTCGTCGGCGGCCGGTGACTGGAAGACGTTCCACACGTCCACCGCCACCGAGTCCAACTTCTGGGTGCAGTTCCTCTCCGAGCGCTCCGGCTACATCTCGGCCGGCCAGTTCGGCGTGGATGCCCTGAAGAGCCGCAACGACCCGCGCCTGGCGCTGTACTACTCCCAGGACGCGGACGGCGAGTACACCGGTTCCCCTCCGGGGACCAACTCCTCCGACCCGAACACCGATGCGTCCTCGCTGAGCGAGCAGGGCTACGGTGCGGTGGACTTCCGGATCCCGATGGTCTCCTGCGCCGAGACGCAGCTGATCATCGCGGAGGTTCATTTCCGTCAGGGGAACGAGCCGGCGGCGCGTACGGCGCTGAACGCGGCGATCGCCTGCGAGGAGGCCCGCCTCGGGGTGGACATCGCCACTCCGGACCCGGCTCTGGCGGGGCAGGCTCTCTTCGACGAGATCATGCTCCAGAAGTACCTCGCGCTCTTCCTGAACATGGAAGCGTACAACGACTACAAGCGCACCTGCCGCCCGGTCCTGATCGCGGCGAACGGCGTGAACCCGCTCCAGATGCCCGGGCGACTGTTCTACGGGCAGGGAGAGGCGCAGACGAACCCGAACGTTCGTGCCGCCACGCAGGGTGAGCGGAACGACAATGACCCGGCGGGCTGCTCCTGAGCCCCTGAGTCGCACTCTCCTTCCGCTGGTCGCGGCGGCGCTCCTGGCGTCGTGCGCGACCGGCGGGTGGAAGCCTTCCGAGAGGGTGACGGGGGAAGAGGCCGTGGTGGAGGTTCACAACGACCTCTCCCCCCCACGGGAGATCACGGTCCGGGTGCTCTCGAGCACCGGCCAGCGGGTGCTGATCGGGACGGTCCCGGCGGGCAGGACGCGGACGCTCCGCTTCCAGGCGTCGGGGTTCAACGGGCAGTACCGGCTGGCGGGGGAGTCGATGGGGGGCTCGACGGTAACGTCGAGCTACTTCACGCTCTCCGCGGGCGATCGGCTGGTGTGGACGGTGGG
Source organism: Longimicrobiaceae bacterium (assembly GCA_030146875.1). GTDB lineage: Bacteria > Gemmatimonadota > Gemmatimonadetes > Longimicrobiales > Longimicrobiaceae > JASLAX01. The sequence goes on along the minus strand of JASLAX010000042.1, from coordinate 10,185 downwards.
TCCGAACCTCGTGCGGTTCGACGCGGGGGGCTGACCGGCCACGCCGGATGAAGACAGGGGCCCGGGCGGTCGCGAGGCCGCCCGGGCCGTTCCATACCGGGAGCCCCACCTGGCTCCGGATCATCAGGAGGAGGTTGACGTGCGCGCGATCTCAATGGTGCTGCTGTGCACACTCGCCCTGAGCGGGTGCTACAGCTACTTGCCCGTGCGGTCCGGGACGACCCCGGGGAACCGCGCACGGGTGCGGCTCCATCTCACCCAGCCGCAGGACGTCCGCCTTCCGGACGTGACCGCCAACGGGGTCACGACCATCGACGGCGAGGTGGTCCGGATCGACGACGAGAACGTGGTGGTCTCGGGGCTCTGGGTGCAGGCGCCCTCCGGCTACGAGCAGCCGGCGTCCGGGGCAACGATCACCGTTCCGCGCGCCAACGTGGCGGCCATGCGGCAGAAGCGCCTCTCCCCTGCCCGCACCGCGCTGCTCGCGGTGGGCACGGTGCTGGTGATGTCCGTGTTCACCTATGCAGCGACGATCGGGAGCGGACGCAATGGCGGGACGGGACGCCAGCCGCTGTAGGCGCGCGCGTCTCCGCACCGGGGGTCCGGGCCGCGAGCGATTCCGCTCGCGGCCCGGTTCGCGTTCGGGGCGCTGGTAGCCGCCGGAAAGGCGCTCGCGGGTGGTCCGGGTCTTGCGCCCGGCGCGCCCCATGGCGACTCCTCCCAAACGGACCGACGAGCGGCGGAAGGGCAGCGACCGCAGGACCCACCGGGTCCTGGAGGGTGCCCGGAGCCGCTTCCCCTTCGCTCCCCTGCTCTTCGTGCTGGGCGCGATCCTGCTGCTCAACCTTCTGTTCAGCAGCGGGCGGGCCAAGCAGATCCCGTACAGCGAGCTGAAGAACCGCATCGCGGCGGGGCAGGTGGCGAAGGTCAAGATCGGCAACGAGACGATCGAGGCGACGCCCCTGGACTCGATCCAGAAGGCGACCAGCACCCCCGTGTGGAGCGCCGTGCGCGTGGAGGACGAGGGGCTGGTGAAGCTGCTGGAGGAGCGGCGCGTGCCGTACGAGGGGGTCACGCAGGGCCTCTTCCGCTCCATGCTGATCACGCTGATCCCCTTCGTGCTGATCGCGGGCGTGTGGATCTGGCTGCTCCGCCGCGCCAGCCCCACGCAGGGGGTGCTGACGGTGGGGAAGAGCCGCGCCCGCATCGTGGGCGAGGAGGGCACGGGCGTGTCCTTCGCCGACGTGGCCGGCGTGGACGAGGCGAAGCTGGAGACGGTGGAGATCGTGGAGTTCCTGCGCTCCCCCGACAAGTTCGCCAAGCTGGGGGCCAAGATCCCCAAGGGCGTGCTGCTGGTGGGCCCGCCCGGCACCGGCAAGACGCTGCTGGCGCGCGCGGTGGCCGGCGAGGCGGGGGTGACGTTCTTCCAGCTCTCGGGCGCCGAGTTCGTGGAGATGTTCGTGGGCGTGGGGGCGGCGCGGGTGCGCGACCTGTTCGCGCAGGCCAAGGCGCAGGCGCCCTGCATCATCTTCATCGACGAGCTGGACGCGCTGGGCAAGGCGCGCACGCCGGGCGGGGTGATGGGCGGCAACGACGAGCGCGAGCAGACGCTGAACCAGCTCCTCGTGGAGATGGACGGCTTCGACCCGCGGCTGGGCGTGATCATCATGGCGGCCACCAACCGCCCCGAGATCCTGGACCCCGCGCTGCTGCGCCCCGGCCGCTTCGACCGGCAGATCCTGGTGGACCGCCCCGACCTGAAGGGGCGGCTGGAGATCCTGCGCATCCACTCCCGCGGGATCGCGCTGGCGCCCGACGCGGACCTGGAGCGGATCGCCCGGCGCACGCCCGGGTTCGTGGGCGCCGACCTGGCGAACCTGCTGAACGAGGCGGCCCTGCTCACCGCACGCCGCGACAAGGACGCGGTGGGGATGAAGGAGATCGACGACGCCATCGACCGGATCGTGGCGGGGCTGGAGAAGAAGAACCGGCTGATCAACGACAAGGAGCGCACCATCGTGGCCTACCACGAGGCGGGCCACGCCATCGTGGCGGAGCGCGTTCCCACGGCCGACCCGGTGCACAAGATCTCCATCATCCCCCGCGGGGTGGCGGCGCTGGGCTACACCCAGCAGCTCCCCACCGAGGACCGCTACCTGCTCACCAAGACGGAGCTGATGGACCGCATCGCCGTGCTCCTGGGCGGCCGCGTGGCGGAGGAGATCGTCTTCAACGAGATCTCCACCGGCGCCGGGAACGACCTGGAGCGGGTGAGCGAGCTGGCCCGCAGCATGGTGGTGGAGTACGGGATGTCGCGCGAGGTGGGGCCGCTGAACCTCTCCGGCCCCCGCCGCGCCACCTTCCTGGGCGGGGGCGAGGCGGAGGGGCCGCGCACCTACTCCGAGGACACCGCGCGGCTGATCGACCGCGAGATCCACGGGATCGTGGACGGCACCTACGAGCGGGTGCGCGGGATCCTGACGGCCGACCGCGAGGTGCTGGAGGTGCTGGCGCGCCGGCTGCTGGAGAAGGAGGTGGTGGACGAGGCGGAGCTGCGCGAGATCATGGGCCTGCCCCCGCGCACCCGGGAGCCGTCGCCGGACCGGGTGGTGGTGACGGAGCCGCCGTCCGGCGTGCTGGGAGACGGCTCCCGCGCCGCCTCCACGGGCGAGGACGACACCCGGATGGAACCCAGCGCCGACTGAACCAGGAGGAGACGCCGTGAAGGATCCGCGCTACAGCGACAAGAGCCCGCACACGTCCGACGAGCAGTCCTCGCCGCAGCCGGAGCGTCCCGTGCCGGGGGAGGAGAGGAAGCGGGAGCCGACGCCGGAGGACAAGCCGTCCCAGGCGGAGGGGGAGCGGGACTCCTCGGCCGAGTAGGAGTCGGCGGTCCGGCTCGGCGTCGGTCGCGTCGGGCTCCGCGAGGGCGAGGCCGTCCGGGACGAAGCGTCTCGGACGGCCTCGCGCAATTCGCCCCTCCCGGACTCGCCCTCGCTCCGCGCCACCATCCCGAACCACGCACCGCACCCTCCGCCGAGGACCGGCGGATGCCGGTCGCGTCGGACGGAGGATCGGTGGCACCGTCCGCCGGACAGCCCGCGAAGGCGGGCTTCGTGTAGTTGTTGCAGCGGTTTCAACCGCCGGTGAGGGGCTGGCTCGCCCGTCTCCTGCTTCTGCACCGCTGTAGAGGACGCGGCCCGACGCCTCTACCGCCCGTCCAGTAGCTCCTCCACCACCGTAGCCCCCCGCTCCGCCGCGCCCAGATTGGCGTCGACGTACGCGCGCGCCCGCCCTCCGGCCTCGGCGCGGGCCGCGGGGGAGGCGGTGAGGTGGAGGAGGACGTCGGAGAGCAGGCGGACGTCCTCGGCCTCGAACGCCGCGCCGCGGGCGGCCAGCTCTCCCGCCTCCCGCGCGTTGGCGTGGCGCGGACCGAAGAGGACGGGCGCGCCGAAGGCGGCGGGCTCCAGCACCGAGTGCAGCCCCGCCGTCCCGAACCCCCCGCCGACGTACGCCACGTCCGCCGCGGCGTACAGGTCGCCCAGGACGCCGACGCGGTCCACCAGCAGCACCTCCGGCGGCGCCCGACCCTCCGCCACGGTGGAGAGGCGGGCGTGGGGCAGGGCGAGCGCGTCCAGCGCCGCCTCCGAGCGGGCCAGGTGCGCCGGCGTGGGCTCGTGGGGGACCAGGACCAGGCGCAGCGGGTGGCCCGCGTCGCGCACGCGGCGCACGGCGGGGAGGAGCCGGTCCTCGTCCGCGGGCCAGGTGGAGCCGGCGACCAGCGTCGGGCCCACGGCCGCCAGGAGGGGGGTGAGGAGCGGGGCGGCGCGGTCCACGGCGTCGGCGCGGCGGCGGACCTGGTCGAAGCGCGCGTCGCCCATCACCTCGCGGCGCTCCGCCGGCACACCCAGCCCGGCGAAGCGCTCCGCGTCCCCCGCCGAGATGGCGGCGACGCGGTGCAGCCGGCCGTACGCGGGGGCCAGCAGGGCGCGGGCGGGGCCGCGGAGCCGGCTGGACGAGGCCGGGAGCGTCGCGCTGAGGAGCGCGAGCCGGACGCCGCGGACGACGGCTTCGCGGGTCAGGACGGGCCAGACGTCGGTCTTGGAGAAGGCCACCACGTCGGGCCGCAGCGCGTCGAGCGCGCGGGCGACGTCGTGGGGCAGGTCGATTGGCAGGTAGTCGGCGAAGTCCGCGGGGACGGTGGCGGCGAAGCGCTCGGCCGAGGGGGAGAAGAAGGTGTACGCGACCTGCACGGCGGGGCGGCGGGCGCGGAGCGCCTCGACCACCGCGCGCGCCTGCAGCCCCTCGCCCACGCTGGGCGCGTGGAACCACGCGAGAGGCCGCGCGGGGTCGCGCCCCCCGGCCGCCCACGCCTCCATCCGCGCCAGCACGCCCTGCCGCCCGCGCACCCCGCGCGCGAGCTTCCCGCCCCCCTGCGCGAGCAGCGGAAGGGCGGGGCGCGCGGCGTGCAGGGCGAGGGTGTAGAGCGTCTCGATGATCGGCATCCCGAGAGAAGATATCGGTTAACCGATAATTAGCCATCCAGAGAAACGGCGCACCGAACAAAAGAACGGCGGCCGTTCGGTCGGAAGCGTCGCAGGATCGATCGAGAACCGCCCCGGCGGCTTTACTTGCACCCCGCGCTTCGGTACATTTTCGGCCTCATGAAAGACCGCATCGTCGTCCGGGGCGCACGCCAGCACAACCTGAAGAACCTGGACCTCGACATCCCGCGCAGGGCGGTGGTCGTGGTCACGGGCCCGTCGGGCTCGGGGAAGTCGTCGCTGGCGTTCGACACCGTCTACGCCGAGGGGCAGCGGCGGTACGTGGAGTCCATGTCCACGTACGCCAAGCAGTTCCTGGACCGGATGGAGAAGCCCGACGTGGACCGCGTGGACGGCATCTCCCCCGCGGTGGCGATCGAGCAGCGGAACCCCACCAAGACGAGCCGCTCCACCGTGGGCACCGCGACGGAGGTGCACGACTACCTGCGCCTGCTCTGGGCGAGGGTGGGGCGCACCGTCTGCCCCGGCGCCGAGCACGGCCCCTGCGGCCGCGAGGTGCGTCCCGACTCGGTGCAGAGCGCGACGGACGCCGTGCTGGCCCTGCCGGCCGGCTCGCGGGTCATGCTCTGCTTTCCGCTGCCGCGCTCGGCGCGGGTGACGCACGCGCTGGTGCTGGAGAACCTGCGCGCACTGGGCTTCCTGCGCGTGCTCTCCGACGGCGAGGAGCTGCACCTGGACGAGATCGCCGGGCGGACGGACGTGGACCTGACCCGCGCGGGCGAGCTGCTCGTCGTCCTGGACCGCCTGAAGGTGGACGCGGAGGAGGGCGGGCGCGTGGCGGACTCGCTCCAGACCTGCTTCGCCGAGGGGGAGGGCGAGGCCGTGGTCGTGCGCCCGGACGCGGCGCCGCTGCGCTTCACGGAGCGCTTCCGCTGCCCCGACCATCCGCGGATCGAGTTCGCCCTTCCCACCCCGCAGCTCTTCTCCTTCAACAACCCGTACGGCTCGTGCCCGGAGTGCACCGGCTTCGGGGCCGTGCTGGCGTACGACGAGTCGCTGGTCGTTCCCAACGCGGGCCGCTCCCTTCGCGAGGGCGCGGTGGACCCGTGGAGCAAGCCGCGCTACGAGGCCAAGCGGAAGAAGCTGTACGAGCACGCCCGGAAGGAGGGCGTGCCCACCGACGCGCCGTGGGAGAGCCTGCCGGAGGCGTTCCGCCACGGGGTCCTGCACGGGGCGAAGGGCTTCCAGGGCGTCCTGCCCTTCCTGCGCGACCTGGAGGAGAAGCGCTACAAGCAGTACATCCGCGTCTTCCTGCGCCAGTACCAGTCCGCCGCCGACTGCCCGCGCTGCGGCGGGGCCAAGCTGCGGCCGGAGGCGCTGTGGGTGCGCGTGGGCGGCCGCAGCATCGCGGAGGTGTCCGCCCTCCCCCTCTTCCGCCTCCGCCGCTGGATGGCGGCGCTGGCGGAGGAGGGAGCCGCCCCCGACGAGGGGTGCGAGCGGCCGCTGGACGGGATGGAGCACGGTATCGCCGTCACCATCGTCCGCGAGCTGATGGCGCGGGTCGCGTTCCTGAACGACGTGGGCCTGGGCTACCTGACCCTCGACCGGCAGACGCGCACCCTCTCGGGCGGGGAGGCGCAGCGGATCACCCTCGCGAACGCCCTCGGCTCCCGCCTGGTGGACACGCTGTACGTGCTGGACGAGCCCACCATCGGCCTGCACCCGGCGGACAACGACCGCCTCCTCCGCCTGCTGGTCCGCCTGCGCGACGGCGGGAACACCGTGCTGATGGTGGAGCACGACCCGGAGGCCATGCGCGTGGCCGACCACCTGGTGGAGCTGGGGCCCGGGAGCGGGGAGAAGGGCGGGGAGCTGGTGTTCCAGGGCACGCTGGCGGAGCTCATGGCCGCGGACACCCTGACCGGCCGCTACCTTTCCGGGCGCGAGGAGATCCCGGTGCCGCCGCGCCGCCGTCCGGTCGCCGCGCCGCGCCCGCGGCTGCGGATCGAGGGGGCCACGGAGCACAACCTCCTCGACGTCGACGTGGAGATCCCCCTGGGCGCGCTGACCGTCGTCACCGGGGTCTCCGGCTCGGGGAAGTCGACGCTGGTGCACGACGTGCTCTTCCGAGCGGTGGAGCGCGCGCTCTCCGGTGGGGAGACGAGCGCCAAGCGGCACCTGGGCGAGGCGGTGGGCGCCTTCCGCCGCCTCTCGGGCACGGAGGGGATCCGCGAGGTCGTGCTGGTCGACCAGTCCCCCATCGGGCGCACGCCGCGCTCCAACCCGGTGATGTACATCAAGGCGTGGGACGAGGTGCGCCGCGTCTTCTCCTCGCTCCCCGACGCGCGCCAGCGGGGGCTGGGGCCGGGGCACTTCTCGTTCAACGTGGCCGGGGGCCGCTGCGAGGCGTGCAAGGGCGAGGGGCAGGTGCAGGTGGAGATGGTGTTCATGGCGGACGTGTTCGTTCCCTGCGAGACCTGCGGCGGGGCGCGCTTCAAGCCCGAGGTGCTGGACGTGCGCTACCGCGGCCGCAACGTGCGGGACGTGATGGAGCTCACGGTGGACGAGGCCATCCGCTTCTTCCTGCACGAGGACAAGCTGGGCCAGACGCTCTGGCACCTGCAGCAGGTCGGGCTGGGATACCTGCGCCTGGGCCAGCCCGCGCCCACCCTCTCCGGCGGCGAGGCGCAGCGCATCAAGATCGCCCGCGAGCTCGCCCTGGGCGCCAGGCGGGGGGGGAAGAAGCTGTACGTGCTCGACGAGCCCACGACGGGGCTGCACCTGGACGACATCCGCAAGCTCCTGCGCGTGCTGGACGACCTGGTGGACGCCGGGCACACGGTGCTGCTGATCGAGCACAACCTGGACGTGATCAAGACGGCGGACTGGGTGGTGGACCTGGGCCCCGGCGCGGGGCCGCAGGGCGGGCGCGTGGTGGCGATGGGCACGCCGGAGGAGGTCGCGGCGGTGGAGGAGAGCGTGACGGGGCAGTGGCTCGCGCCGATGCTGGCGGCCGCCGCCTCCGCCGCGTCCGCATCGGGGTAGGGAGGCCGCCGCCGGCCCCGTCCCGCGAGGCGAGGATCCTCGTCCGGCGGCGCTCGCGGCCGGGCGGGACCGCGCGCCTCGCCCCGCGGGAGGGCGGCTCCTCCCCGCGGAGGCCGCTTCGTCACGGCGGCGGCACACCCTACACGACCCTTCTTGACTTCCACGGCGGCGGCTGATAGTGTATCACCCGTCTGGTACACCCGTACACGCCTCTCCCCGCCAGCCTTGAACTTCCGCCTGGAGCCCCTGTCGCCGGTGCCGATCTACGCCCAGATCGTCAGCCAGGTTCGCGGCGCGGTGGCGGGCGGAGACCTGCGGGCGGGGGACTCGCTGCCCTCGGTGCGGCAGCTCGCGGGGGAGCTGCGGGTGAACCCCAACACGGTCGCGCAGGCGTACCGCGAGCTGGAGCGCGAGGGGATCACCTTCGTGCAGCGCGGGCAGGGCACCTTCGTGGCCGACCTGCCGGCCGAGCGCCGGCGGGAGGAGCGCGCGGAGGCGGGGCGGCAGGCGGTGGCGCGGATGCTCCGGGAGGCGCTTCGCCTGGGCATTCCCGCCGACGAGCTGCGCCTGCTGGTGGAGGAGGGGCTGCGGCGCCCCCCCGCCGACACGGCTCCCGCGACGGAGCCGGGACCGAGGATGGAGACGGGACCGCCGATGGAGGCGGGACCAACGACGACGATGGAACCGCTGGAGAACGCCGGATGAGAGACGTGACCCTGACCCTCACCCTGAGCCCCGCCCTGGTGGCCGGCGCGCTGCTGCTGGACGCCGTGCTGGTGGCGCTGGGCGTGGCCACCGTGCGCCGGCTGCGCGGCGCCGCCACGCCGCCCGCCGAGGCCTGACCGATCGACGCGGCCGGGGGCGGGTCCCCGGCACCCCAAGCGCGGCGGAGCACCCGAAACCGTCCGACCGTCCCGTCCATCGCTCCGCCCCCCGCGACCCGCGGGGGAGGACGGGCCCGGACCTCCGACACCTCTGGAGGCTGCATGACGCCATCCCTGCGTAAGGGATTCCTGCTCGCCCTGGGCCTCTTCGCGGCCGCGGCACCCGCCGCGGACGCCCAGCAGGCCCGTGGGGTCGGCCGGATCCCCTTCGATACCTACACCCTGCCCAATGGGCTGCGGGTCATCCTCTCGCCGGACCCCTCCACCCCGGTGGTGGCGGTGTCGCTCTGGTACAACGTGGCCGCGCGCAACGAGCGCCCCGGTCTGACCGGCTTCGCCCACCTCTTCGAGCACATGATGTTCGAGGGGTCGCAGAACGTGGGGAAGGGCGAGCACATGACGCTGCTGCAGCGCGCCGGCGCGGCCGACCTGAACGGCACCACCAGCGAGGACCGGACGAACTACTACGAGATCGTCCCGCCCAACCGCCTGAACCTGGCGCTGTGGCTGGAGGCCGACCGCATGCGGAGCCTGAACGTCACGGCGGAGAACCTGAAGAACCAGCAGGAGGTGGTGAAGGAGGAGAAGCGGATGCGGGTGGACAACGTCCCCTACACCGGCGCCATCCGCCGCCTTCTCTCGGAGGTGTCGTACAACAAGGAGACCTGCTTCGCGTACGGGCACCAGACGATCGGGTCCATGGAGGACCTGGACGCCGCGAAGCTCGAGGACGTGCAGCAGTTCTTCCGCACGTACTACGCGCCCAGCAACGCCACGCTCACCCTGGTGGGCGACTTCGACCCGGCGGCGGCGCGCGCCATGATCGAGCAGTACTTCGGCAGCATCCCGGCCGTGCCGGCGCCCCCCGAGCCCACCTGCACGACTCCGTTCAGCCACTTCCCCGTGCGCGAGACGGTGCAGGACCGCAACGCCACCCTGCCCGCGTTCATGGCGGCCCACGGGATCGTGCCGGACGGGCACCCGGACTCGTACCCGCTCTCGCTGCTGGGCGCCATCCTGGGCGACGGCGAGAGCTCGCGGCTCAACCAGCGGCTGGTGAAGCGCGAGCGCGCCGCGAACGTGGTGTTCGGCGGCACGCTGCTGCGGCGCGGCCCCGGGCTCTTCGTGGTGTACTCCATCGCCAACCAGGGCGTCACGGCGGAGCGCCTGGAGACGCTGGTGAACGACGAGCTGGAGAAGGTGCGCACCCGCGGGGTAACCGCCGCCGAGCTGACCCGGGCCAAGAACCGCCAGCGCGCGCAGACCATCCGCGGGCTGGAGACGGCGTTCGGCCGCGCCGAGGCGCTGCAGCGCGCCACGCTCTTCCGCGGCGACCCCAACGCGCTGGCCGACGAGGTCGCGAAGTACCAGGCGGTCACGCGCGAGGACATCCTTCGCGTGGCGCGGCAGTACCTGACGACGAACAACCGCGCGGTGATCCACGTCGTGCCCGCGCCGCGGTCGTGAGCCCGCTTCCGAGCGGCGCCGCCGCAACCGCCCCGACCACCCGTGCCACGCATCGTGCCATGAACCCCCGATCGCTCTCCGCCCGCCTGGCCGTGCTGGCCCTGGCCGGCGCGGCCGCGGCCTGCGGCGCGAACCCGGCGCCGGCCCCCGCGCCGGTGCCCGGTTCGCGCCGCAGGCCGCGGCCGCGCCGGCCAGGGCCAGCACGGCCAGGCGGGCGGAGAGCGATCGGGGGTTCATGGCACGATGCGTGGCACGGGTGGTCGGGGCGGTTGCGGCGGCGCCGC
>JASLAX010000023.1 GCA_030146875.1 Longimicrobiaceae bacterium | reverse complement strand
GCCGGTCGCCGCGGCGCCCGCGTGGCCGGAGCCGGCGTGGCGGCTTCGCTACCGCGCGCTGGCCGATCGCAAGGCGGACTGCGGAGCGCTGCGCGCCGCGCTGGCCGACAGCGTGTGGCAGGTGCGGCTCCGCGCGGCCGGCCTGGCGGACGCGTCGTGTGGAGCCGACTCCGCCTTCGTGCGCGTGCTGAGCGGATGGGTCGACTCGCTGCCGCGCGACACACGCCGGCGCGCGCCGGGCGGCGTGCGTGGCGAGCGCGTCGAGCCGCGCCCGGGCCTGCTCCGGCGCGATCCGCGCGAGCGCGACCGCCGCGTGGGCGCCGGCGTGCCACGACACCCCGCCCCGTGCGCGGCGGCGCGTGTCGCGAGGAAGCGCGTCCACCCAGCGGGTCAGCACGCGGACCATCGCCGTGTCGGCGCCACAGGGCGCCTCCGCCAGGGCGGCAGCGCGGAGCCGCACGTGCCACACGCGGTCGTTCAGCGCGGCCCGCAGCGCTCCGCAGTCCGCGCGCCGAGCGGCCAGCGCCCGGTAGCGGAGCCGCCAGGCCGGCTCCGGCCACGCGGGGGGCGCGGCGACCGGCGGCAGCGAGTCGCGCGCGGCGAAGAGCGGATCGCGGATGCGCCCCCGCGCCCGCGCGGCGATGAGCCGCACCCGCGGGTCCGCGTGCCGCAGCCCCTCCGCGATGGCGGCATCCGTCGAGTCGCGCCGGTCCTCCGCGACCAGGATGCGGCCGACCAGGGCCGAGTCGGCGCGCGTCTGCGCCAGGGCCGGCACCGGCGCCAGCAGCAGGAGAAGGATCCAGAGCTTCTTCATCGACCGGGAGGGTTCAGGAGAGCGGGCGGACGAGCTGGGGTAGGGACCCGTCTGGTCCGCGCCGACGTTCGGTGGTCAACCCGGCTCCAGCTCGCGCGCCGGATCCTGGCCGTAGTAGCCGGAAAGCTCCTCGTACAGCTCGGGGTGTCGCTGGCGGAGCTGCACCGGGCGCTCGAAGAAGCACTCGCTGGCGACGGCGAAGAACTCGGCCTCGTTCGTCGCGCCGTACCGGTCCAGCAGCGTCTTGCGGCCGGTGCGCGCCGCCTTGCGCAGCGCCAGGTAGTGCTCGCTCAGCACCCGCGCCCAGGGCGCATAGAGCGCCAGGCGCTCCAGCTCCGGCGTGCCGTCGGCGACGCCGTCCTCCTGGTCGAGCTGGTGCGCGAACTCGTGCAGGATCACGTTCTTTCCGTCGCGCGGGTCGGCGGCGCCGCGGCGGGCGCTGTTCCACGACAGCACCACCGCGCCGTGGCCCCACGACTCCCCCAGGTGCACCGCGTCGTCCTCGCGCACGATCCCTCCCTCCTGCACCTCGCGCGGCGCCGAGTAGGCGGCCGGATACACGACGATGGAGCGGAGCCGCGGATAGTAGTCGTCGTCGTCCAAGCGCAGCAGGAGCATGCACGCCTGGGCCGCGATGGTGACGCGCACCTCGTCCGTCATCTCCAGCCCGCCCGCGCCCTCGAAGCTCTTCTCGGCGACGAACACCTGCACGCGCGACAGGAGCTCCCGCCGGTCGGGCTCCGAGAGGCGGCCGTACATCGGCACGTTGCGCTCGACGATCGCCAGCCACTCCGGCGGAAACGGCTGCGCGCGGATGCGCTGCCGGCGGCGCTTCTTCAGGAAGCCGAGCACGATGCGCCCTGGGTCGGGTGGAGAGGGGTGCGGCCGGCGCCGAATCGGCCACGGATGCGACTACCGTCGGGGAGCCGGCCGCAGGGCAGGGAGATCAGACCAGCGCGAGCACCAGCGCGACGACCGCCGCGATCGCCAGGGCCACCGCGGCGATCCTCCCCACGCCCCACCGGGTGTGCGAGGGGGCAGCGGCCGTGGCCCCCGGCGCCGGCCCGCCGGCCTGTTGCACCATCACCTCGTACAGCGGAAACAGGTCGCTCGCGGTGAACTCGGTCGTGTACCCGCCGCGCTCCAGGGGCTCGCGGAAGTCCGGCGCCTGCAGGATCCAGGCATCGAGCTCCTCCGGCGTGCGCGCCACCGTCCCGGCGCGGACCGTCTGGGCGGCCATCTCGCGTGTGGCCGTGCGGACTTCGTCGGGAAAGTGGTACCGCGGCGGTCGCATGGAGGTCTCCTCTCCGGGTTCGGCCCGCCTGCCGGGTGGTGGCGCGGCCGTGCGATCCCGACAGGCAAGAATCCCACCGCCCATGCAACGGACCGCCCTCCCCCCAGCACCGCGGAAGGTACGGCGCGGTGCGGCTACTCGGGAGGCGACCACGGAGGGCGGACCGCCGGCTACCACGCGGCCGCCTTCCTCTCCTGCGCCGGGGCGGCGAGATGGTGCCCGTGACCATACGCGACGTGCATCGCATCGAGGACGCGGGCGACTACGCGCTGCTGTGAACCGACGCCGGCCAGGTGCTGGCGGACATCAGCATGAACGAGCTGCAGCGCCGGCTGGATCAGGCGTGCTTTCGGCGCGTGCACCGGGGCATATCGAACTTAGACCACGTCTCCGCCATCCGCCTGTACGACGAGCGGCGCCTGTCCGTCCGCTTCGCCGCCGGCCCGCAGGTGGTGGCCAGCCGCGCCGGCTCGCAGTCGCTGCGCGAGATGGTGCGCTGACCCGCCGATCCGCCCTGCGCGGGCGATTCTCCAGCTTCAGTTTGGTAGGTCTCTGAGCCGCGCTTCGTTGAGGCGGCCGCGCGCAAGCGACGACTTGCTCGATGGCCGTCGCGCGGCGTTACCCGTGCTCGAGTCCCTGCCTTCTTCCTGCATTCATCCGCCCGGCCGCCTGAGGAGGTCGCCGTCACGGAGCAATCAAGTTACAGCGTCGAACCTGAACTGGAATGCGTACTTTCGAAGCTTGAGATTCGGGATCGCACGGGACGCTAGAACTACTCGTTTGTGGAACTCTCCAGCCACTAAAATTCCGCGTACGGGCTTGTCATCACTCTCGACGACGGTGCCCATGTAGGCCAGTATCTGTGCAACGGAATCCGGGGTAGCCATCCCTGCTTTCAACTCGATCACCACTACAATATCGTTAGCATCTACCGCCGTAATGTCGATTCGGCCTGCCTCAGTCGTGCGTTCTCTACCACTATCTATGATCCTCAAACCGGGCTCCAACTGAGCTATGTTTGCTCGCAGAGCCGATTGGAGGTCCCGCTCGAGACCGAACGTAATCTCTTCCGCCTCAACGACATCGTCGTCTTCAGAGGCTTCCGGTAAGACCTCGGAGGTGAAGCTCGTGTCTCCAGCATCGTTAGGCTTGATGACAAGCACCTGATCGGAGCGAATCTCCAACCGCCAGCCCTGCTTCTTGAGGGCAGAGCGAAGTGCGTGTGAGGTGTTCGAATCCGGGTGCATCCCCGCCGGCAGGTACTCGGCATGGTCGCGGAGCCACTGCTTCATGGGATAGAGCTCAACACCGCCATCTGGCTTCTGAATCACCACGCTATGTGCGGCCATTGCAGGCACCTGGATCTGAAGGGGGTCCGAGAGAAGGAGCCACACCGGCTGGCCCGCTATTGGAACTGCGCACGGAACGCGTCCAGCTCGGCGCGCACCGCGGCGACCTCCGCCCGCAGCGCCTCCACCGTCCGCTCCAGCGCGGCGATCCGGTCGTCGTCGCCGTCCGCGCGGCGGGTGGCTGGGGCCGGCTCGTCGGCGGTCTCCGTCGCGTCCGCCTGCGTCTGCACGTTGCCGAGCAGGTGCGCGTAGCGGACCTCCTTCTGCCCTGGCCGGCGGGGGAGGCGCGCGACCAGCGGCTTCGGCTCCCGCCCGATCAGCGTCTCCAGCACGCTCTCCATCTCTGCCAGGTCGGCGATCGTCGCCAGGCGCAGGGTGCGTGCGTGCAGCTCGCCCGGCGTCTGCGGTCCGCGGAGCATCAGCACGCCCAGCACGGCCAGCTCGCGCGGGCCGAGATCCAGCTCGTCAGCCAGCAGGTGCTCGAACTTGGTGACGCGCGAGCCCACCGGCTGGATCTGGCGCAGCAGGCCGCGGCGGCGGAGGGCGACGACCGCCGGCGTCACCTCCCCTTCCCCCAGCCGCATCACCGGATCGCGGTTGGTCGTCTGGTTGCACGCCAGCATCAGCGCGTTCAGCGAGAGCGGATAGTTCTCCGGCGTCGTCACCTCCTTCTCCAGGAGAGAGCCGAGGATACGCACTTCCACATCCGTGAGCGGAGGGTTCACGATCGGTCTCCTCTGTCCGGGATCATCCGCGGGCCGCACGACGAACGGGGCGGCTCCACGCGCCGTCTCCAATCTCCGCCCTGCCGCGCCGCCGCGCCACCCGCCGGGTCCTCCTCGCGCGCAACGGCGAGGGCGGGCTCCGCGCCCGCACAGGCGGCGGCGCGGCGTTCGCCTTGTCGGACCCGGCCAGCCGCAGTATCCTCCGGGAGCCACGCCGTTCCCCCCGCCCCACCACACATCCGTGCAAGCGCCCATGACCCCGGACGCGGTCGGCGCGCTCGTGGCCGCGATGGGCCTCCTGAGCCAGACCGGCACCCCGCTCCTCCTGGCCGGCCTCTTCGCGGCGCTGCTGCGCAGCCGCCCGCGGCCGCAGCCCTACTTCCGCCAGTGGACGCTAGGGTACGGGATGGTCGTGCTGCGGATGGAGGACGAGGGGCGCGAGAACGCGGACGCGCGCAGCCAGCTCGCCATGGCGCACGACCGCCTGCGGTAGATCTCGCTGTACGATGCGCTGACCGGGGCGATGAACCGCCGCGCGTACGAGGAGGGCGCGGCGCTGGAGGCGCTGGGCGCGCGCTACGGCACGGCGCTGATGCTGGACATGGACAACCTGAAGCGGGTCAACGATTCGCACGGCCACGCGGCCGGCGACGAGCTGCTCCGGTCGCTGGTGGAGACGGTGCGCCGCTGCGTGGGCCCGCTGGACCGCGTCTACCGGTGGGGAGGCGACGAGTTCCTCCTCCTCTTCCCCGCGGCGCTCCCGGACGAGGTGGTGCCGCGCGTGCGCGACGCGATCCGCGGCCGCCCGGAGCTGGAGGCGAGCCTGGGCGCCGCCGCGTCCTCCGGCGCGGAGGACCTTCCCGCCGCCATCAAGCGCGCCGACCGCGCGATGTACGAGGAGAAGACCCGCAACCGGGCACGACGCGCCGCCGGCGCCGGGATGCGGCCCGCGGAGGTCCCGGCCGCGCCCGGGGAGGCGGCGAGCGGGCTCGGGTGACGGGACGGGCCGCCGCGCCCCGCACGGGGGTGCGATGCCGACGGATCGAGCGATGACGACGAGGCGCCCGCGGGCGCGGGAGGACCGATGGGGCTGGCCGACTATCCGAGGGTAGAGGTGCGCGACCGCGCCGAGTGGCGCGCCTGGCTGGAGGCGAACCACGCGGGGCACGGGCCCATCTGGCTCGTCTCCTGGAAGAAGGGCACGCCGCACTACCTCTCGTACGACGCCGTCGTGGAGGAAGCGCTCTGCTTCGGGTGGATCGACAGCACGGCCGGCGCGATCGACGACGAGCGCTCCATGCTGCTGCTGGCGCCCCGCAGGCCCCGGAGCGTCTGGTCGGCGGCGAACAAGCGACGCGTGGAGGAGCTGGAGCGGAGCGGCGCCATGACCGCGGCGGGGCGGGCGAAGATCGAGGCCGCCCGGGCGGACGGCTCCTGGGCGGCGCTGGACGCGATCGACCGGCTGGAGATGCCGGACGACCTGGCGGAGGCCCTCGGGGAGCGGGGGCTGGCGACGTACGAGTCGTACCCGCCGTTCCTGCGGAAGCAGGTGCTCTACTGGATCGGCCAGGCCAAGCGCCCGGAGACGCGCGCGAAGCGCATCGCCGAGGTGGTTGCCGACGCCGCGGAGGGCCGGCGGCCGGCGCGCTGGGCGCGGTGAAGCGCCGCGGCGGGCCGGCGGAGGTCGTAACCACAAACCGTACCCACGACCCGCCGAACGACGAAGGCCCTGCATCTCAACTCGATGCAGGGCCTTCGCTTATCCTAGTCGGGACCGCCGGATCTGAACCGACGAACCCCGGAACCCCGTTCAGGTGCGCTACCGGGCCGCGCCACCCGTGCGTTTACCGCAGCTCTCCGGCCAGCTCCAGCGCCTTCTGCCGCAACCGCGAGTCGACACGGAACCCCGCCTCGTCGAGAGCGTCGAGCATCGCAGCGAGTCCTGGGAGAGGCCCGCGAGCTTCGCCCGTAGCAGCACTCCGACGGTGCCGATCACCGCCACGCCAACACGTGCCGCGGCCGAGCGCGCCTGATGGTCGTCCAGGATCACGCGGCAGCCGCGTTCCGCACCGAGCGCAATCGCCTCGGATTCGCCGAGCCACTCCGGAGCGCGGCCGAACTCGCGCACGACCGCAGGCGGCGCGAGGATCGACCCGTAGATTCGCGGCAGGAGATCCAGCTGACCGATCCGCTCCAACCCGATCAGGCAGCTCGTGTCGGAAACGACGACCTCCCTCAGGACTGAATCTCCTGCTCCAGATCCTCCGCCGGGTAGTTGATCACGGGAACCCCGTACCGCGCGAGGACGTCCACGAACGCGCGGACGGTGTTGCCAGCCAGCGCGGCGGCCTGTCCGAGGGAGATCCGCCCCACCTCGAAGAGCTTCACCGCGGCGGAGGTGCGGACTTCATCGCCCGAGACGTTCGGTGGAAGCGGGATTCGGACTTCGGCAGCACCCATGATGACCTTCGACCGGGATGATCGTCCAGCGGCGCACGACGGCATGCGTCCACACAAGAACATACCCCGAATCGTTGTTTCCGGTATACACCTCGTACCACCCCTGGAGGCCAGCCCTTGCAGGACGGGCCGGGCACCCGCCGAACGACGAAGGCCCTGCATCTCAGCTCGATGCAGGGCCTTCGCGTATGCTAGTCGGGACGGCCGGATTTGAACCGGCGACCCCCTGAACCCCATTCAGGTGCGCTACCGGGCTGCGCCACGTCCCGAACCGGTGTCTCCGCGCCGACCGAAGCCGGTCCGAAGAGAGAAGAATGTAACCCTGCCCCGGTCCCCCGTCAACCCGCGGTCCCGGCCGGCACGGAGGGGCCCGCCGCACCGCCGCTGGCGTCGCGCGCGGAGACCTCCGGGGCGATGACGGTGCGGAGCCAGTCGGAGAGGATGGCGTCCTGCTCGGGGGTCCGCTCCGTCGCGGGGACGATGCGGAAGCGCGTGGGGGCGGGGGGCCCCAGCTCCACCGTGAGCGTCAGCAGCTCGTCGCGGCGGAAGAGGGAGAGCGAGAAGCTGGTCCCCGCCAGCCGCTCGCCCAGGCGCAGCGCGAGCCAGTCCGCGCCCGCGATCCGGAACCCGTCCAGCGCCACCAGCTCGTCCCCCGCGTTCACGCCGGCGGCGTGCGCGGTGGAGCCCGCCAGGACGTTGGTCACCAGCGTCCGCCCGCCCTCCTCGCGCAGGCGCAGGCCCACCATGGCCTCGGTGCGCTGGCCGGGGGAGCCGGGGGGCGCGCCCTCCGCCGGCAGGAGCAGCAGGCCGGCGCGGGCCAGGACGTCCGCCACCTCCAGCTCGTCGGTGCCGCGCAGCCAGCGGTGCAGCTCCGGGCCCATGTCGCGCCCGGCCAGCTCGGAGACCACGCGCTCCGCCTCGCCCTCGGGGAAGCCGACGTCGCCGGCGCCCCAGCGGGACCACAGGGTGCGGACCACCGCGTCCATCGAGGCGCGGTTGCCGGTGTCGGCGCGGAGGGTCAGGTCCAGGAGCAGGGCGACCAGCGCGCCCTTGTGGTAGTAGGATACCTGCGCGTTCGGGGTGTGCGCGTCCGGCCGGTAGAACTTGATCCAGGTGTCGAAGCTCGACTCCTCCAGCGACTGCACGCTTCGGCCGGGGAGCGCGGCCATCCGCGAGACCTGCTCGGCCAGCTTCTCCAGGTACCGCTCGGGCGTCATGATCCCCGCGCGGCGCAGGACCAGGTCCGTGTAGTACGTGGTGATCCCCTCCACCACCCACAGCTCGCGCGTGTACGTCTCCCGCTCGTAGTCGAACGGGCCCAGCGCGGCCGGGCGCAGGCGCTTGCCGTTCCAGGCGTGGAAGAGCTCGTGCGCCGTCAGGCCCAGGAAGCCCTCGTACTCCTTGCCGCGGAAGCCCCAGCGGTCCGCCAGCAGCACGGTGGACTCGCGGTGCTCCAGCCCGCCGTAGCCGCCGGGGGTGAGGTGCAGGATGAAGGTGTAGTCGCGGTACGGCAGCGCGCCCCACAGCTCGCGCTCGGCCAGCACGATCTTCGTGGTGTCCACGACGAGGCGGTCGGGGATCCAGTTCCCCTTCCCCCACACCGCCCAGCGGTGCCGGACGCCGTCCACCTCCCACTGGATGAGCTGGTGGCGCCCGATCTCCAGCGGCGAGTCCAGCAGCTCGTCGTAGTGGGCGGCGGTGAAGGGGCCGCGGTTGCCCTCTCCCCGGAGCGAGGTGGTGACGCCCCAGTCGGCGGGAACGTCCACCTCCAGCCGCACCGGCGCCGTCTCGCGCCCCGCCAGGAACATGAAGACGCTGGCGCCGTTGATGGCGGCGTGGGTGGCGTCCACGTGCGAGGTGCGGACGCTCAGCTCGTTGGCGTAGACCACGTAGCGCGCGCGGAGCACGCCGTCCCCCGGCGCCTCGACGCTCCACGACCCCTTGTCCGTCTTCCGCCACGGGAGCGGGTTCCCGGCGCCGTCGCGGGCCGAGAACTCCTGGACGTTGCGGGCGAACTCGCGCATCAGGTACGAGCCCGGCGTCCACGCGGGCATCACCAGGCGCGCGGGGCCGGACACGCCGCGGGCCTCCACCTCCACGTGCACGAGGTGCGTGGCGGGCTGGGGGATGCGGAGGCGGTAGAGCACGGGGGATGCGGCGGCGTCCATCCGGTCGCGGTGGGGAGGGGAGAGGAGAAGAGGGCCGCACGCGGCGGGGGGGGAGGACCCGGCGGCCCTCCCCCCGCGGCGCGGCGGAGCGCGGCGCTACAGGCGGCGGCGCGCCGCCATGCCGATGAGGGCGCCGGCGAGCAGGCCCACGCCCAGGCCGGCGCGGCGGGAGTAGCGGGAGATCCCGCTCTCCTTCAGCACGCTGCCGGCCATGAACATGATGTTCGAGGGGCGCTCGGCCAGGCGGCGCATGAGGTACGGGTACCACGAGTCGCCGAACGGCACGTAGACGCGCACGCGGTACCCCTCCTCGCGCAGGCGGGTCTGCAGGTCGCGGCGCACGCCGTACAGCATCTGGAACTCGAACGCGTCCTTGTCCACGCCGTGGTCCCAGGCGTGGTGGCGCGCGTCGCGGATGATGGCCTCGTCGTGCGTGGCGATGGCGGGGTAGTGCCCCTCCTGCAGCAGGCGGTGCATCTCCTCCACGAACATGCGGTCGGTGTCGGCCTTGTCGGGGAAGGCGACCTCGTCCGGCTCCTGGTAGGCGCCCTTCACCAGGCGCACGCGCGTGCCCAGGGCCATCAGCCGCTCCAGGTCCTCGGGCGTGCGGCGCAGGTACGACTGCAGCACGGTGCCCACGTTCCGGAACCCGGCGGCGTGCAGCTCCTCCACCAGCGCCACGGTGCGCTCGGTGTAGTCGCTGGACTCCATGTCCAGCCGCACGAAGATCTCCGCCTCGCCGTCGCCCAGCTCGCGGGCGCGGGTCAGCACGCGCTCCACGTTGGCGCGGCAGAAGGCCTCGTCCAGGTCCAGCCCGAGCTGGGTGGGCTTGATGGAGATGTTGCCGTCGATGCCCTCGGCGGCGATCGCCTCCAGCGTGCGGACGGCCATGTCCGCGGCCTCTTCCGCCTCCTCGCGGGTCGAGACGGACTCGCCCAGGAAGTCCAGCGAAACGGAGAGGCCGCTCGCGTTCAGGGCGCGGGCGGCCTCGATGGCTTCCTGCAGGGTGTCGCCGGCCACGAATCGCTGCGCCATGCGCCGCGACACCGGGGTGCCGATCACCATCTTCTTGGCGGTGGGGCTCTCGCTCAGGTACAGGAGGCTCTGCTTGAGCATCTAGGGTCCGGTCTCTGGTGCGGGGTGGCGGGGCGGTCGGCGGGGGCGCTCGCGGACGCGCTACCCCTCCTGTGCCTCGCGCTGCTTGCGGAGGATGGTCTCGTCCAGGATCTCGCGCACCTCGGTGAGCGGGAACGCCTGCAGGGCGGCGCGGGCGTCCTCCTCCGTCTCGCCGCCGGCCAGGTCCTCGCTGTCCAGGTGCCCCATCACGGCGGTGCCGGTCTGCGCCCACCGCACGAACACGAGGTACGCCACCCAGGGCTCGGCCGGGTCCCCGGTCTCCTCGGTCTCCACGTCCGCCGTGTACGGCTCGCCGTCGCACCCGGTGAAGGCCGGCGCCCGTCCGTGCACCCGGGGGTACCCGCCCAGGGTGGTGTCGTCGACCCCGTCCGGGGTCACGGGGTTGAGCCGGTCCTCGGCACCGCTGAAGTGCATGGCCGGGAAGGTAACGCCCGCCCATCGGGGGCGAAAGGAGGCATCCCGCCCCGCGGCGGCCCCTGCGCGGAACGACCCTACGGGACCTTCGCGGGGTCGGGGAGCGGGGCCGCGCGCACGCCGTCCAGCTCGGGCCGGCGCACGTAGTCCAGCTCCACGCCCAGCTCGTAGGCCAGGCCGCGCACGTCGTACGCGATGCGCGCCAGGTCGGTCCCCTCGCAGCGGCGCTCCACGGCCTCCAGCAGGTCGTCGGCGCAGGTGAAGCGCGCCTCGCCGGCCACCAGCGGGAAGAGCGGGGTGTCGGCGCCGCGGCCGCGCACGGGCGTCACGTCCACCTGCGTGGGCTCGTGTAGGAACGGAGCGAGGTCCGACCCCAACGAGGCCGTCAGCCGGTCCCACGCGGTGTCGCGCAGGCGCGCGAGCTCGTCCGCCGAGAGCGTCGGGTCGAAGCGCGCGGTGACGGTCAGCTCGAAGAGCACCTCGGGGGCCTCGTCGGGCGTGGAGCCTACGTTGGTCGGGCGGCGGATGGTCATGGAAGCCTCCTTCGGTGGGGTGATGAGCAGATGATGACTATACGCATCGGATACGGATAGTCCGTGGACTTATAGCCATCGCAGGCCGACTTTCCGGTCTTGGATGAGATCGGACCCGAACTGAGAGGCTGCGTGGCGGAGCGACGGAAGGAGACCGTGCTCAAGACGTTCGGAGCGGCGCTCCGCGGGCATCGAGAGAGCGCGGGGCTCTCCCAGGAGAAGCTCGCGCAGCGCGCCGGCCTGGACCGTACCTATGTGGGCGGCGCCGAGAGAGGCGAGCGGAACGTCGCGCTGGTGAACATCGTCCGCCTCGCGGACGCTCTCGGGATCGCGCCCTCGCTGCTGCTGGAGCCCCTCGCTCGTACCACCCGACCCTAGAAAGCCGCACGTTCCGGCCAGTCTAGCACTATAGTCTCTGGAAAGAAAGGTACCCGGCACGCGAGACTCCACGCACCGTCCTCTCGCGTGGAGCCATGACCGATTTCGACGCACTGCTCGGCCGGGCCCTCGCAGACGCGCGACGCGCCGCCAACCTGACCCAGGAAGCGCTCGCAACCAAGGCGAAGCTGCACCCTACCTACATCAGCCAGCTCGAGCGCGGTCTGAAGTCGCCCACCGTTCGCGTCCTCCTCGTCATCGCGGAGGCCTGCGGAACTCCCGCCTCAGAGATCGTGCGTCAGGTCGAAGCCACCCGGAAGTAGACCAGAAGCAACCAACTGGATGCCGATTCACGTGGTAGCCGCGGTGATCCGCGACGGCGAGCGCGTTCTTGTGGCCCTCCGACCACCCCATAAGCGCCACGGATCTCTCTGGGAGTTCCCAGGGGGTAAAATCGATGCGCTCGAAACGCGGGAGGAAGCGGTCAGACGCGAGATGCGGGAGGAACTTGGCGTGGAGGTGCTTTCGGTCGGAGCACCGCAGCTGTCCGTGGGAGATCCGGGCTCCGAGTTCGTGATCGAGTTCATCCCTACGGAAATCCGCGGCACGCCGGAACCCCTGGAACACACTGAGTTGCGTTGGGGGCTCCCCAAAGACCTACTCGAAATTCCCCTTGCTCCCAGTGACCGAAACTTCGTTCTCCATCTCGTGCAAACGGCACCGGGTGTATGATGTTTGTAATTGGACGAACCTATCATCGCCCTGACTTGCAGGAACAATTCGGTGGGAACCCCCGGGGTGGGATTAGCACCCCAGCCCGCCACCCCTTAGTTATGCTTTACACCGGTGAACAGGGAGCGCAATACGGTTACCACGACCGCTTCCACTCAGATGGAAACTTCTGGTATACCGGGGAGGGTCGTAGAGGACCGATGCAGATGAAGCGTGGCAATCGCGCGATTCTTAATCATGAGAGCAATGGGAAAGGGCTACACCTATTTGAGTACATCAAACCCCCACGCGTCGTCTATATCGGTGAGATGCGGTATGTTGGCCATCACATAGAGGAACGACCGGATCAAGACAAGGCGCTGCGATCGGCGATCGTCTTCGAACTCGCGTTTGTTAGTTCGAGATCCGCGCCTAGTCAGCCCGTTGCCCCGGAGCCGCCCCGTCGATTGGCGAATGAACGTAGTCTTTGGCTTCGGCCGCTTGCGGAGCTGCGCACGGCCGCTGTGGCACGTGAAGCGCCAGCGCCCGCAAAGAGCACAAAGCGCACTGCAAAGGTATATCCGAGGAGCCAAGCAGTAAGGGTTTATGTTATTCGCCGGGCAAATGGCACGTGCGAGTCGTGCATGATGCCGGCGCCATTTCGCACACCCGCAGACACTCCGTATCTCGAACCCCACCACATCCGCCGACTGGCCGACGAAGGGCCGGATGATCCTGCATGGATGATCGCACTATGTCCGAATTGTCATCGTCGGGTGCATCACGGAGCGGATGGAGAAGAATTCAATAACAAACTCGCCCTCCGCGCACAGGAGCTTGAAGGGCGCGTGGGCTACGGGTCGCGATCGTGAAGAACGCCTCCGCTCCGCATCCCGCTGGCCAATCCGCAGTGTTCAACTTGCAGTAGTCCCCCTCTGTAAATCGGGGCAGCCTCGGAACGGTCGCGGACGGTCACCGGAGCGGCTGCCCTCACGCCGGGTGAGCAGGGGGTGCATATGGGGGCACATGCGACGATTAGGTCAGCCGTTCGGCCGCCGCATCTCGCGAGTCGCTTTCGTAACGCGGTAGCGCCCTTCATACTCGGCCAGCGTGCACGGCGCGAACACCGCCACGCTCGCGACGATCCCCGTCTCCGGGATCACCCCCAGGGCGATCCCCCACCCCGGCCAGACCCGGTCGCCGTCCGGAATCAGCCGGTCGTTCCAGACCAACCCGATCCGGTACTCCGGCTCCCGTGCGCCTCCAGCAGCGCCGCGCACTCCGCCGCGTCCAGCGACCAGTAGTCGGTGCGCACCAGCGCCAGCACGTCCTCCGCGAAGTAGAAGAAGACGGGGTCCACGAACTCGGGCGGCGCCAGCACCCGGAAGCGGTACTCCTCCGCGCGCGACCCCAGGTGGGCCGTTCCCGAGCCCTAGCGGAAGGGCAGCCGGCGGGCCAGGTCCTCCTCGCGGCACCCCGTCGGCAACCCCGTCCACCCGGCCAGATCGCGCTCGAGGATCCGCTCCACGCGCCGCTCGCAGTCGTGCATCGCTCGCCCTGGTGAGAGAGGGTCTCGGCCGGCCCTCACGGCTTCCCGATCAGCTCCACCTTCCCCAGAAAGAACGCCGCCGCCAGGTTGCGCACCCCCACCACCCCCGCCAGCCGCTCCGCGTTCGCCGCCTCGGGGTAGGCGCCCGCACGAATCGGCGTGGTTACGCTGGGGTCGTGGAAGGGCCCCTCGATGGTCTTCCGCAGGGCCGCGTCGAACGAGATGCCGTTCCATACCACGTTGGCCAGGTAGTCCGCGGCCCCCTCGCGCAGCGTGTACCCGCCCTTCTGCTCGGCGAGGGACCGGCGGTAGGTGTTGTAGCCCGTGTCCTCGAGCGTGTGGATGTACTCGTGGATGAAGGTGCGGTAGAAGCGCCACATGTCGCGGCGCTGCTTCGCCGCCGAATCGGCCTTGAACCGCTGGATGTAGATCTTCTTGTTCTCCACGTCGGCGTAGCCGGGCCACCCCTTGTGCGTGTCCAGCAGCTCCTTGGGGTACTTGGCCACCATCTCGTCGCGGATCTTCAGCGCGATGCTCTTCTCGGGCTCGCGGGACATCACGGCGCCGTGCTCGTCGTTCAGGGCCGACACCGCCTCGTCGCCGTCCAGGATCTTCTGCACGCGCCACTTCCGCTGGCGGTCCTCCCACGCCGCGCCGCCGGCCGCCTGGTCCGCTTCCTTGTCGTCCCACGCGTCGAAGATGTTCACGCCCTGCTTGAGCGGAGCGGGCATGGCCGGGCGGCCCTTCAGGTACTCGCCGAACACCGCGTTCACCGCCTTCTGCGACTCCACGGCGATGACCTCCAGGTGAGTCCAGTCGTACAGCTTGGTGGGGTCCTTGTGGGCGGCCTCCTTCCCCTTGCCCATCGACTCCCACTGGGAGACGACCTCCGCGTCCACGACCTTCCGCAGGCGCGCCTCGTACTTTCCCTTCCCCTTGATCTCGTCCACGTAGGTGGGCGGCAGCCCGGTGATGGGGTCGCCCCGCGGCTCGGTGTTGATGGCGCGGTTGGCCGCCTTCTTCTCCTCCGCCGTGAGCGCCTGCGTGCCCTTGGTCAGGTCGGCCGATGACACCCCCTTGAGCACGTCGCGGTCCACCCGGTTCGCCGCCGAGAAGTCCGCGTCCAGCGCCTTGAACGTGGGCTGGTCCACCGCGCCCGCCACGGCCGCGCCCAGCGTCTTCGCCGTCTGGTACTTGATCACGGCGCCGGTGAGCGGCGGGTCGAAGCTCTCGTCGATCGCCACCCCCTGCGGGTAGTGCCCCAGCTCCGCCATCGCGATGCTGACGCGGATCACCGCCTCGCCCTTGTCGCCCTCCTTCAGGACCTTCTTTCCATCCGAGACCTGGTCAAGCGTGGGCTCGTCCTGGAAGCGGACGGCGGCCGCCTTGCGCTGCGCCACGCCGGCGGACACGCCGCCCTGCTGGGCGACGTGCGCCACCTCGTGCGCCAGGAGGCGCCGCCCGTCCGCGGTGCCCGGCGCGTATCCGCGCCCCATCACCACGTCGCGCCCGGACGCGTAGGCAAGCGCGTCCACCGCGCGCGCGGACTCGGCCGCGGCGGCGCCGTCGTGCACGCGCACCGCGCCCAGGTCGCCCCCCAGGCGCGGCTCCAGGGACGCGCGCGTCCCCGCGTCCAGCGGGCGCCCGGGCCCCAGCCCGCGCACGTGGCC
>JASLAX010000192.1 GCA_030146875.1 Longimicrobiaceae bacterium | reverse complement strand
GCTCGCGGCCCTCGCCGCGGGCGGACGTCTCCACCCTCACGCCCACCGCGGCCTGCGTGCCGGCCCTCGCCTGCGCCCCCACGGCGGCGGGAAGGAGGAGCAGTGCCGCTCCGGCGATTCCTACGATGCGTGCGTCCATGTCACGTCTCCTGCTCGGGTGAGGGCGGGGAGCGTCCCCCGCCGCCGGCTCGTCCTTCGCGTCCGCTCAGCTCGCCGTGACCTGCACCGCCGAGGCGAACTCCGACTCCGACACGGTGCGCGTGGTGGCGCTGGCGCGGTTCATCCACACGTCGGTGTTCAGGTTCACCAGGAGCCGCGTGGTCCCGCCCGTGGACACGCCGGCCGCCACCTGCCGCTCCACGACCACCTGCGCGTCGCTCTCGGCGTCCACCTGCACCTGGCCCGTGAGCAGCCCCGTGCTCACCTGCAGGCCGGAGGAGAGGTTGGCGCGCACGTCCTGGAACACCACCCGCACCCGGGCATAGCTCCCGGCGTTCACCCGTGAGGTGGAGAACACCCTGGCGCCGCCCGCCCCGGAGGCGTCCACCTGCACCGCGCTCGCTGTCCCGTTCGTCAGCTCCACCCAGCCGTCGGTCTGGCTCTGCACGTACACGCGGGCCCGGAAGTCCACGGTCCCCTGCGCGGTGGTCTGGGCGAAGCGCGGGGCGCCCCCGTCCGCCGGGGCCCGGCTGGCCGCCGCGCCGCCGTCGTCGCCCACCGCCGCCACCTGCATGGTCGCGTCGCCGCTGCCGCCGGGGCCCGTGGAGTCGCCGCTGCAGGCCCCCAGTCCCATCGCCAGGGCCGCGGCCCAGATCGTCGTCGTCGTGCGCATGGTCGTTCCCCTCGTCCCCGTTGCCGCGCGGTGCGCCCATCGCCCCGCGTCTGTCACGGGATAAGGGCAGGCGCGGTGCCAGGTGCGGAAGCCGCGCCGCTGCTCGATTTCCACGGAGGGACGTGCGAGTGCGGCCCGGTACTTGCCACATTTTGTGAGATGTGGATCGGCGGCATCTCACAAAATTCCACCTCGCCCGGAGCGCCTGTGCCCGATCCCGTGCTCGTCGTCGACGCCGACCCCTCGACCGCCGCCGCCGCGCGCGCCGCGGGGGCGGAGGTGCGCGCCGCGGCCACGCTCTCCGACGGCCTCCGCGCGCTCAGCGAGCGCCGCTGGCGCGCCGTGCTGCTCGCGGTCGATGCCGCCGGCGAGGACGCGGAGCTGATCGGCCGCGTGGCCGCGCACGCCAACGCGGGGATGCTGGTGCTGGTCGCGGCCGCGCCGTCGCTCCGCCTGGCGATGCAGGCGCCGCTCACGGGCGCCGCCGAGCTGCTGGCCGCGCCCGTGAGCGCGGACGACGTCGCGCGGCTGCTCGGCGTGGCTTCCGGCGGCGGCGGCGGCGAGCGCGTCGCGCTGCCGCCGGTGGAGCGCGGGGGGGACGAGGACGAGCTGGTGGGAGCGAGCCCGGCGCTGCTGGAGGTGTTCAAGACGGTGGGGCGCGTGGCGGCCTCGCCCGCCACGGTGCTGGTGACGGGGGAGTCGGGGACGGGAAAGGAGCTGGTCGCGCGGGCGCTGCACCGGGCCGGCGACCGGGCCGGAGGGCCGTTCGTGGCGGTGAACTGCGCCGCCATCCCCGAGGACCTGCTGGAGTCGGAGCTCTTCGGCCACGAGCGCGGCGCCTTCACCGGCGCGGTGGCGCGGAAGGTCGGCCGCTTCGAGCGCGCGCACGGCGGCACGCTGTTCCTGGACGAGATCGGGGACATGTCCCTGGTCCTGCAGGCCAAGATCCTCCGCGCGCTGCAGGAGAGGGAGATCGAGCGCCTGGGCGGGGAGGAGCGCATTCCGCTGGACGTGCGCGTGGTCGCGGCCACGCACCGCGACCTGGCCGCGCTGATCGACGCCGCGGAGTTCCGCGAGGACCTGTACTACCGCCTGGCGGTGGTGCGCCTGCACCTGCCGCCGCTGCGCGAGCGACCGGGCGACCTGCGCCCGCTCGCGCTGCACCACGCCGCCCGTGTGGCCGCCGCGTACGGGCGCGCGGTGGGGTGGATGGCGGCGGAGACCCTGGCGCGGCTGGAGGAGCACCCCTGGCCGGGGAACGTGCGCGAGCTGCGGAACGCGATCGAGCGCGCCGTCCTGCTCGCCCCCGGCGACACCCTCCTCCCCGAGCACCTGGAGCTGGAGCGGCGCGGCTCCGCATCCGCCGCTCCTTCCGGCGCCACGCTCCCCGGCTGGTCGCCCGACCTCTCCATGGCCCAGGTCGAGGCGCTGCACCTGGCCCAGGTCCTCCGCCGCGTCGACGGCCACTTCGGCCGCGCCTCCGAGATCCTGGGGATGCACCGCAACACCGTCTCGCGGAAGGCGGCGGAGTACGGGATCTTGGAGGGCTGACGCTCTCCGCCTCGGGCGGAAGGCGGGCCACGGGGGCCTCCGCGGGCCGGACGCACCTCCGGCCCCGCGGCCGACGGTGGTCCCTTGCCGCGATTTCCGGCGCGTTCTCACAAAATGTGAGAACGCACTCCGCCTCCACCGGGGCGGTTGGGCCGACCGTCCGCCCGGGAGGCGGATTTTTCCTCCTCGCGCCGGTGGAACGGGGCGTGCCCTGGATCCGGGGCGAGGCCGCGCTCCGCGGCCGGCGACATGCACCCGATCGGTTCCGTCGATGAAGCACCGCCCCTTCCGCGTGGACCAGGCGCTCGCCGCACTTCCGGAGGTCGACGACCTGCTCGACCTGCGGAACGCGCTGGTGGGCGGGTCGCGGGGGGACGAGGGGCGTACGTGGTCGGCGGCGGAGTCGTACCTGACGGTCGACGCGCGGCTGGCCGACCCCGCCGCGCTCGACGCGCGGGTGGGGGAGCTGGCGGAGCGGGCGCGGGTGCGCACGGAGGCGGTGCTGCGGCACGCGGTTCGCGCGCTGGCGGCGCTGGAGGAGGGGGACGCGGCCGCGGCGGCCGAGGCGTTCGCGGCGGCGGGGGAGGTGGAGGAGGATGCCGGTCGCGGCTCGCAGGCGGAGCGCTGGTACGAGCGGGCGCTGGAGGTGGGGCGCCG
>JASLAX010000178.1 GCA_030146875.1 Longimicrobiaceae bacterium | reverse complement strand
CGCGCGCACATCGGCTACGTACCCGAGGGAACGGAGACCGGCTACGGCTGGCTGACCGTGCGCGAGTTTCTGAGCCACCGATCGGTCTTCTACCCGGCGTGGGACCGCGGGTACGAGGAGTGGCTCGTCGGGTCGCTCGAGCTTCCCCCGGAGTCGCTGGTCCGCTCGCTCTCCAAAGGGATGGCGCGACGCCTGGTGCTGGTGTCGGCGCTGGCGCACCGGCCCCCGGTGCTGCTGCTGGACGAGCCGACCGACGGGCTGGATCCGCTGGCGCGCGAGGATTTCGCCTCGCTCCTCGTAGACCACGTGGCGTCGAGCGAGACGACGATCCTGTGGTGCACCCACCACGTGCAGGAAGCGGAGCGCCTGGCCGACCACGTGGGCGTGATCCACCGCGGCCGCCTTTTGCTGCAGGCGCCGTTGGACGTGGTGCGTGCCCGCGTGCGCCGCTATCGCGCCCGGGTGCCGCAGGAGTGGTCCGCGTCCGCCGCCCTCAACGGCGAGGTGCTGGTTCGCGAGCAGGAAGGGTGCGAGATCGCATGGACCGTGTGGGGCGAGGAGCGCGACGTGGCGGAGCGGCTCGCCGCGTCGGGCGCCGTGGTGACGGACGCGACGCCGCTGGGCCTGCACGAGAGCGCGGTGGCGCTCCTCCGCGCCGGGAGGGGCCAGTGAGCGCCGGCGCCCTGCGCGCGCCGGCCCCGCTGGCAGCGGTAGCGCGCCATTACGTGGCCCTGGCGGCCGGCCGCGGCACGCTGCAGGACCGGGCCGCACGGTGCGCGGCCCACGTCGCGTTCTCGCTGTTGCTGGCGGAGGCCGTGGGGACTGCCGGACCCCTGATGGCGGTGCAGTGGACGATCGTGCTGGCCGCCTCTCTCCCGAAGCGGCACTGGGGTCGGGCCGGGCGGACGGCGATCGACGGGTCACTGCCGGTGAACCATGGCTCGCACGCGCTGCTGCAGGGCCTCTGCGGCGCCGCCCTGGCCGTGGCGGAGGTGGCGCCCGCCGCCGCCCTTGCCCTCGCTGGGGCGTGGCTGCTCGAGCCGGACGCCGCGGCCGCGCTCCCCGCCTGGTTCCCGGCCGCCGCCGTGCTCTCCATCGCGCTGACATATCTGCTGGCCATGGCGTTCCACCTGCGCGGCGGGCGGGGAGGCTCGACCCTGGCGGCCATGCTGGTGCTGTACCTGTTCGCCGACCTGAGGCTCCACGGTTTGCCGTGGAACGAAACCATCGCAGGCCTCCTCCCCGCCCTCGCCCCCGGGGTGCACCCGGGGGCCTGGGCCGTCTCCGCGGCCGGCTGGACCGCCGCCGCCCTCGGTCTCCTGGCCCTTACGGGGAGGTTCGTGCCGCCGCCGCCGGGCATCTCCCTGCTGCCGCGGCGGCGCCGGGGGTCCACCGCACCGCCGCGGGTGGTCTCGTCCACGACGGGCGCGCGCATTCCGCGGCTGGGGCGCGTGGCCGCGCGAGAGCTCTGGCTGCTCGTGCGGAGCACGCACGGGATCCCCGCCGCGTGCGCTGGGCTCGGCGTCCTCGCGGCGACGGTCTCGGGAGCCGTGGCGTCGTTCCCCCCGTCATCGTGGGTGGGCATCGGCGCCATCGTGGCCGCCGCGGTGCTCGCGATGGGCGTGACCGGGTGGTACGGCCGACAGGAGGCGCTCGATGACGCGCTTCCGGTGGAGCCCGCGTCCCGGCACCTGCTCACCGTGGGGGCGGGGCTGGCCGGCGTGGCGGCGGCCACCGTGCTGGCCCTGCTGGGGGCCTTCGCAGGGGCCGCCGCCGCCGGGAGGATCCCGTTCCTGCTGGAGACACCGCCGGCGGAATGGGCTCGCGCCGTAGTCGTACCGGCCCTGGCCTACCTGCTCATCGTCCTGTTTCTGGGGGTACCGCGCTCGCGGCCGTTCCTTCGCGGCTGGTGGGTATGGGCGCTGGTGGTCGTCGCCGTCTTCCGCGCCTGGCCGGCGTCCACGATGCAGTCGTGGGTCCCGGGGTCCCAGAGGGTGGATCTCGCCGTCCCCTCCCAGGAATCCCTGCTCCACCTGCTGCTCGTCGGCACCGCCGTGGTCGCCACCGCGCTGGAGAACGCCCGTATCGTCCGCATCCACGGGCGGCGCGAGCGGGAGCTCTGAGCGTCTGACGCACGGCCGGACCGCCGTTCCCACGCAGGTGGATGCAGACCGCCCCGGCGCCGCAGGTGCGACGCCGGGGCGATCTCCGTCCAGGGCGGACGTCGGGAATCAGTACGCCGGCGGGTCCGACGCCGGGAACGACTCGATGGAGCCCTCCGTCACCTTCTCCTGCGCGTGCTCGCCGTGCGTGACCGCTCCGGCCGGCAGCGCGCCCTCCACCGCGTGCGCCTCCTCCGTGCCGCCCAGGAGCTGGCGGAGCACGAACTGCAGGATCCCGCCGTGGCGGTAGTACAGCACCTCCTGCGGCGTGTCGATGCGCACCAGCGCCTGGAACTCGCGCGTCCGGCCGTCCTCGCCCGTGGCGCGGACGGTGACCTGGCGCGTGCCCAGGTTGGTGGCGATCACCTCCGTCACGCCCACGACGTCGAACGTCTCGCGGCCGGTCAGGCCCAGCGACTCCACGTTCTCCCCCGGCATGAACTGGAGCGGAAGGACGCCCATGCCCACCAGGTTGGAGCGGTGGATGCGCTCGTAGCTCTCCGCCAGCGCCGCCTTGATCCCCTGCAGGTACGGCCCCTTCGCCGCCCAGTCGCGCGACGAGCCCGAGCCGTACTCCTTGCCGGCCAGCACCACGAGCGGCGTGCCGTCCCGCTGGTAGCGCATGGCCGCGTCGTAGATCGAGGTGATCTCGTCGTCGGGGAAGTACGTCGTGTACCCGCCCTCCACCCCCGGCGCGAGCTGGTTGCGGATGCGCACGTTGGCGAAGGTGCCGCGGATCATCACCTCGTGGTTGCCGCGGCGGGCGCCGTACGAGTTGAAGTCGCGCGGGTCCACCCCGTGCTCCACCAGGTACCGGCCGGCCGGCGAGTCCTTCTTGATGGAGCCCGCGGGAGAGATGTGGTCCGTGGTCACGCTGTCGGCCAGCAGCGCCACCGCCCGCGCGCCCGTGATGTCCGCCACCGCGGCCGCCGCCTCGCGCCCCATCCCCTGGAAGTACGGGGGCTGGCGCACGTAGGTGGAGTCCCCGGCCCACTCGAAGCGGTCGCCCGCGGGCACCGGCATCGACTTCCACATCTCGTCGCCCTCGAACACCCCCGCGTAGCTACGCGCGTACATCGAGGAGTCGATGGAGGACTGGATCGCCGACTGCACCTCCGTCTGCGTGGGCCAGATGTCCTTCAGGAAGACGGACTTGCCGTACGGGTCGGTGCCGATGGGCTCGTTGTACGGGTCCCAGTCCATGCGCCCGGCGATGGCGTACGCCACCACCAGCGGCGGCGACATCAGGAAGTTCGCCCGCACGTCCGAGTTGATGCGCCCCTCGAAGTTGCGGTTCCCGGAGAGGACGGAGCAGGCCACCAGCCCACGGTCCTGGATCTCGCGCGCGATCTCCTCCGGCAGCGGGCCCGAGTTGCCGATGCAGGTGGTGCAGCCGTAGCCCACCACGTGGAAGCCCAGCTCCTCCAGGTACGGGAGCATGCCCGACTTCTCGTAGTACTCCGTCACCACCTTGCTCCCGGGGGCCAGGGACGTCTTCACCCAGGGGCTGCGCGACAGCCCGTGCTCCCGCGCCTTCTTGGCCAGCAGTCCCGCGGCCATCATCACCGACGGGTTGGACGTGTTGGTGCAGCTCGTGATGGCGGCGATCACCACCGAGCCGTGGTCGAGCCGCTGCGCGCCGCTGGAGGGCGAGCCCTCCGCCGCCTCCTTCGTCCCCGTGCCCGTCCCGGAGCCCTCGCCCCAGATCCCCACCTTGTCCGCGCCCGCGCCGCTGTCGGCGTTGGCCGCGTCCTTCTGCGACCGGGGGGCGGCGCCGGCGGACGGGAGCAGCGACGGCAGCGCCTCGGCGAAGGCCTTCCGGGCCTTGCGGAGCGGAATGCGGTCCTGCGGGCGCCGCGGCCCCGCGATGCTGGGCTCCACCGAGTCCAGGTCCAGCACCAGCCGGTCGGTGAAGACCGGCTCCGGCGAGTCGATGGTGTGGAAGAGGCCCTGCTCCTTCATGTAGGCCTCCACCAGCGCGATGCGCTCCTCGGGGCGGCCGGTGAAGCGCAGGTAGTCCAGCGTCACCTGGTCGGGCGGGAAGATGGCGCAGGTCGCGCCGTACTCCGGCGACATGTTGCCGATGGTGGCGCGGTCCGCCAGCGCCAGCGAGGCCACGCCGGGGCCGTAGAACTCCACGAACTTCCCCACCACGCCCTTCTTCCGCAGCATCTCGGTCACGGTGAGCACCAGGTCGGTCGCCGTGGCGCCCTCGGGCAGCTCGCCCTCGAGCCGGAAGCCGATCACCTCGGGGATCAGCATGGAGATGGGCTGCCCCAGCATGGCCGCCTCGGCCTCGATGCCGCCGACGCCCCAGGCCAGGACGCCCAGCCCGTTCACCATCGGCGTGTGCGAGTCGGTGCCCACGCAGGTGTCGGGGTACGCGAGCGGAAGCCCCTCGCTCGCCGCCAGGTTGGGGTTCTCGTCGGTGGAGAAGACGACGCGCGACAGGTACTCCAGGTTCACCTGGTGCACGATCCCGGTGTTGGGCGGCACCACGTTGAAGTTGGCGAAGGCCTGCTGCCCCCAGCGCAGAAAGGCGTAGCGCTCGGCGTTGCGCTGGTAGTCCAGCTCCACGTTCTTCTCGAAGGCGTCCGCCGAGCCGAATGCG
This sequence comes from Longimicrobiaceae bacterium, assembly GCA_030146875.1. Lineage (GTDB taxonomy): Bacteria > Gemmatimonadota > Gemmatimonadetes > Longimicrobiales > Longimicrobiaceae > JASLAX01. Next base: position 138 of record JASLAX010000178.1, on the reverse strand, counting down.
TCCACCTGGATGGAGTGGTCGATCACCAGCTCCACCGGCTGCAGCGGGTTGATGCGCGACGGGTCGCCCCCCAGCTCGGCCATGGCGTCGCGCATGGCGGCCAGGTCCACCACGCAGGGGACGCCCGTGAAGTCCTGG
>JASLAX010000176.1 GCA_030146875.1 Longimicrobiaceae bacterium | reverse complement strand
CGCGGCGCGGCGCGCGGGACGGCGGGCCCCACGGGCGTGGCCGCGTCGGGCGAGACGCCCTTGATGGAGTCGGTCGGGGGCGCGCCCGTCAGGCGGATCCCCCACCCGGCCGCCAGGTCCTGGTCGGCGCGCGCGGCGATGGGGCGGCCCAGGATCAGCACGTGCGCGGTCTGCGACGGCGCCACCAGGGGGCGGATGAAGTAGGTCCGCTGCCACCCGGCGCCGTCGCGCCCGGCGCCGATCACCTTCCCCACGGGGATCCCGCGCGGGTACACCTGCCCATCGCCCGAGCTCACGATCACCGCGCCGTTCTTGGGAACCGTGTGGAAGGCATTGGGGGAGAGGGACAGCACCTCCTCGCCCTCGTGCGTGCCGGGCTGGGCGATGCCGTACGTCTCCCCGTCGGTGGTCATGGCGCTGACGCGGAAGTCGGGGTGCGTCCAGTCGATGCCCACCGACGAGGCGTCGTCCACCTTCTGCACCGTCCCCACCAGCCCCTCGGCGGTGACGATGGGGTCGCCGGGGCGGACCCCGTCCCTCGCGCCCACGGAGAGCAGGAGCAGGCCCTTGCGGGTGAGCGGGTCGCTGATGCGCGCCGCCTCGGCCGCCACGAAGGTGTAGGACATGCGGCCGCGCAGCCCCAGCAGCGAGCGGAGCTGCCGGTTCTCGGCGGCGAGCGACGACTGGCCCACCAGGAAGGCGGCCAGCGAGTCGCGCTCGGCGCGCAGCACCGAGGCGTCGGCGTAGCGCCCCTCGCGCTCGGCGGCGTCCCGCTGCAGCGCCATCACCGGGCGCAGCACGCTGGCGCGGATGCCGCGGGCGATCCCCTCGCGCATCCACTGCGGAAGGACCAGGATGACCAGCGCCAGGGCCACGAAGGCGCCCGCCACGGTCAGGTCCCGCTTCCGGTTGCGCTCTCCGGCGCCTCGGAGGTACGGCGTGAACGCGCTCAGGTGGTCAACACTCCTCTGTACTTCGTGATGTCGTCCAGGATGCGGCCGGCCCCACGTACCACGCAGGTGAGCGGCTCCTCGTCCACGTGGATGGGCAGGTTGGTCTCCCGCGCGATGAGCAGGTCCAGGCCGCGGATCAGCGCGCCCCCGCCCGTCATCACGATCCCCCGGTCCACGATGTCGGAGGCCAGCTCCGGCGGGGTGATCTCCAGCGCCCGGCGCACGGCCTCCACGATCGCCTGGATCGGCTCCTGGATGCACTCGCGGATCTCCTGCGAGTGGACCCGGACCGTCTTGGGGATCCCCGAGACCAGGTCGCGCCCCTTCACGTCCATCTCGCGCTCCTCGCCGGTGCTGAAGGCGGAGCCGATCTGGATCTTGACCGCCTCGGCCGTGGCCTCGCCGATCATCAGGTTGTAGTTCTTCCGCAGGAACGTCACGATGGCCAGGTCGATCTCGTCGCCGCCCACGCGGATCGAGGTGTCGCAGACGATCCCGGAGAGGGCGATGACCGCGATCTCCGTGGTCCCGCCGCCGATGTCGATCACCATGTTCCCGGTGGGGGTCTCCACCGGCAGGCCCACCCCGATCGCCGCCGCCATGGGCTCGGCGACCATGTAGACCTCCTTCGCCCCCGCCGCCTGCGCGCTGGAGCGCACGGCCCGCCGCTCCAGCTCGGTGATCCCCGACGGCACGCCCACCACCATCGTGGGCTTCAGCTTCAGGAAGCGCTTGGAGGTGACCGTCTCCAGGAAGTAGCGGAGCATGATCTCCGTCACGTCCACGTCGGCGATCACACCGTCCTTGAGCGGCCGCACCGCCGTGACCCCCTCCGGCGTGCGCCCCAGCATCCGCTTGGCCTCCAGCCCGATGCCCTTGATCTTGTTGGTGGCCTTCTCCATCGCCACCACCGAGGGCTCGTTCAGGACGATGCCCTCCCCCTTCACGTACACCAGCGTATTCGCGGTGCCCAGGTCGACGGCGATGTCGTTGACGGGGCGGAAGGTCCCGGATTTGAACCAGGGAAAGGCCATGTCGGTCCGAGGCTTTCTGGCCGGGGCGGAGCGTCGCCGCCCGGCTCGGGAGGGCGGCGCGCCACCCTGTCGTTTCACGTGTTATGGAGCCTGAAAAAGCTATGCCCCCTCTGGCGCACACGCAACCCGACGCACGTTCCCCCGCCGCGCCGGCGCGCCACGTCCCTGCACGGCGTGTGCCGTCCCGGGCGCCTCCCGCTCAGGCGCCCGTCGAGCCGAACCCTCCGGCGCCCCTCGCGCTCGCCGGCAGGGAGTCCGCCTCCTCCACCGCCGGCGCCAGGAACCGGGCGAAGACGAGCTGCGCCACGCGGGTCCCGCGGGGCACCGGCACGTCCTGCGCCCCCGCGTTCCACAGCAGCACCTTCAGCTCCCCGCGGTAGTCCGGGTCGATGGTCGCGGGCGCGTTCGGCAGGGTGAGGCCGTGGCGCAGCGCCAGGCCGGAGCGGGGGCGCACCTGGCACTCCACGTCGTCCGGCATCTCCATCGCCAGCCCCGTCGCCACCAGGCGGCGCTCCCCCGCGGCCAGGACGAAGTCGGCCTCCGCCGAGCGCACGTCGTAGCCGGCGGAGCCCGCGGTCTGCCGCTCGGGAAGGGGAAGGTCGGGGTTGTGCGGCAGGCGCAGGAAGCGGACGACCATGGCTCTCGGCGTTCGGGTGCGGGGGGGAGGACGACCGGCCCAAGCTGGACCTCCGCCTCCCCCGCCGCAAGCGAAGAGGGGGGCGGCCCGCCCGGGCCGCCCCCCTCCAGCTCGCCCTCCCGTCGGAGGGTCAGGCCATCACGTCCGCCACCGGCACCAGCGGCAGCTCGAAGGCCTCCGCCACGCCGGGGTACACCGTCTTCCCCTCCACCACGTTCAGGCCCAGGGCCAGCGCCGGATCGCGGCGGCAGGCCTCCTTCCACCCGAGCTGCGCCAGGCGCATGGCGTACGGGAACGTGGCGTTGGTCAGCGCCAGCGTGGACGTGCGGGGCACGCCGCCGGGCATGTTGGCCACGCCGTAGTGGATCACCCCGTCGATCTCGTAGATGGGGTTCTCGTGCGTCGTGGGCCGGATCGTCTCCACGCACCCGCCCTGGTCCACCGCCACGTCCACGATCACCGAGCCCTGCTTCATGCGCTTCAGGTCCTCGCGCTTCACCAGCTTGGGGGCCTTGGCGCCGGGGACCAGGACGGCCCCGACGACCAGGTCGGCCGTCTCCAGCCGCTCCAGCAGGTTGTGGCGGTTGGAGTAGATGAGCTCCACGTTGGCCGGCATCACGTCGGACAGGTAGCGCAGGCGGTCCAGCGACAGGTCCAGGATGGTGACGCGCGCGCCGAAGCCCGCCGCCATCTTGGCCGCGTTGATGCCCACCACGCCCCCGCCGATGATCAGCACGTTCGCCGGCGCCACGCCGGGAACGCCGCCCAGCAGCATCCCGCGGCCGCCGTAGTACTTCTCCAGGTACTTGGCGCCCGCCTGGATGGCCATGCGCCCCGCCACCTCGCTCATGGGGGTGAGCAGGGGCAGCTCGCCCGAGGGGAGCTGCACCGTCTCGTACGCAACGGCGATGGAACGGGACTCGATGAGCGCGCGCGTCAGCGTCTCGTCGGCGGCGAAGTGGAAGTAGGTGAACAGGAGCTGCCCGGCGCGGATGCGCGGGTACTCCACCGCGATGGGCTCCTTCACCTTCATGATCATCTCCGCGCGGCCCCACACCTCCTCCACGTCGTGCATGGTGGCGCCGGCGGCCAGGTACTGCTCGTCCGTGAAGCCGCTCCCTTCGCCGCCGCCGCGCTCCACCATCACCTGGTGGCCCGCCTGCACCATCGCCTCGGCGCCCGCCGGAACGAGCGCGATGCGGTTCTCGTTGGTCTTGATCTCCTTCGGAACGCCGATAAGCATGATACGCCTGACGAGGTCGGGGTTGGGTGCCGTGAGCGCCGCTCACACGGGGCGCGGGCGACAATATGGCATCCCTTCCCGCATTGCGCGAGATGCGTCCGGCACACGGCCGTCGCCCGGCCGTGGCACCACGAAGAACGAAGCGCCGGCCGCCCGTGACGGGCGGTCGGCGCTCGGTGCCGCGGGGTGGAGGATCAGCCCTCGGGCGTCGCCGCCGCGCCGGCCTCTTCCGCCATCGCCACCTTCCGGGAGAGGCGCAGGCGCCCCTTCTCGTCGATGGAGAGGAGCTTCACGCGGACCAGGTCGCCCTTCTTGACCACGTCCTCGGTCTTCTCCACCCGGCCGTCCTGCAGCTCGGAGATGTGCACCAGGCCCTCGGTGCCGGGAAGGATCTCCACGAACGCGCCGAAGGTGGTGGTGCTCTTCACCACGCCCTCGTACACGCGGCCCACCTCGGGGTCCTCCACGATCCCGGCGATCATCCGCCGGGCGCGCTCGCCGCCCTCGCCCGACACGGAGGCGATGGTGATGGTGCCGTCGTCGTCCACGTTGATGGTGGCGCCGGTGGCCTCCTGGATCCCGCGGATCGTCTTGCCCTTGGGCCCGATGATCTCGCCGATCTTGGACGGGTTGATCTTGACGGTGATGATCCGCGGCGCGTACTGCGACATCTCGGTGCGCGGCTCCGCCAGGACCTTGTCCATCTCGTCCAGGATGTGCATGCGGGCGCGGTTCGCCCGCTCCAGCGCGTCGCCCATCAGCTCCAGCGACAGGCCCTCGACCTTGATGTCCATCTGGATCGAGGTCACGCCCTCGCGGGTGCCGGCGACCTTGAAGTCCATGTCGCCGAGCGCGTCCTCCATCCCCAGGATGTCGGTGAGCACGGCCACGCGGTCGCCCTCCTTGATCAGCCCCATCGCCACGCCCGCGCACGCGGCGCGCATGGGCACGCCCGCGTCCATCAGCGCCAGCGAGCCGGAGCAGACGGTGGCCATGGACGAGGAGCCGTTCGACTCCAGCACGTCGGAGACCACGCGGATGGTGTACGGGAACTCCTCGTACGGCGGGAGCAGGGCCTCCAGGGCCCGCTCGGCCAGGTTCCCGTGCCCGATCTCGCGGCGCGAGGTGCCGCGCATGGGCTTCACCTCGCCGGTCGAGAACGGCGGGAAGTTGTAGTGCAGCATGAACGACTTGCTCTGCTGCGTGGCGAAGTCGACGGTGTCGAACGCCTGCTCGTCGCCCTGCGTGCCCAGCGTGGCCACGCCCAGCGCCTGCGTCTGCCCGCGCGTGAAGAGCGCGGAGCCGTGCGTGCGCGGAAGGATGCCGACTTCGATGTTGATGGGGCGGACCTCGTCGAGCCCGCGGCCGTCGGAGCGCTTGCCGGTGGAGAGGATCATCTCGCGCATCTCGCGCTTCTCCATCTCCTTCATCATCGCGCCGATCTCCCGCTCCGCGTCGGGGAACTCACCCACCAGCGCGGCGGCGGTCTCGGACTTCACGGCAGAGAGCGCGGCCAGGCGCTCGCCCTTGTCGGCGACCTTGAGCGCGTCGCGCACGCGGTCGGCGGCCAGCGCCTCCACACGGTCGCGGAAGCCGGCGGCCACGTCCTTGGGGATCCACGTCATGGTGGGCGGGACCTCGGACGCCTCCAGCATCTCCTTCTGGATGCCGATCAGCTCCTTGATGCCCTGGTGGGCGATCAGCAGGCCCTCGGCGATCTCGGCCTCGGGCACCTCGAGGGCGCGGCCCTCCACCATCTGGATGGCGTCGGCCGAGCCGGCCACGATGATGTCCAGGTCCGAGTACTCGAGCTGCTGGAAGGTGGGGTTCAGCACCCACTGCCCCTGGATGCGCCCGATGCGCACGGCCGCCACGGGCTCCGCGAAGGGGATCCGCGACATGTTCAGCGCCAGCGAGGCGCCGGTCAGCGCCATCACGTCGGCGTCGTTCTCCTGGTCGGCCGAGATGACGTAGACGAAGACCTGCGTCTCGTTGTAGAACCCCTCCGGGAAGAGCGGCCGCAGCGGGCGGTCGATCAGCCGCGCGGACAGGATCTCCTTGTCGGAGGGCCGGCCCTCCCGCTTGATGAACCCGCCCGGGATCTTCCCCGCGGCGTACGTACGCTCGCGGTACTCGACCGTCAGGGGGAAGAAGGGGAGGTGGGTGGGGTTGTCCTGGGCGGTGGCGGTGCAGAGGACCATCGTCTCTCCGAACTGAACCGTGCAGGAGCCGTCCGCCTGACGGGCCATCTTCCCCGTCTCGACGATGAGCTTCCGTCCCGCGAACTGCCGTTCGATCCTAGGCATGTGCTTTCGCTTCCAAAGTTTCTGAGGGGGCCGCTGAGCCGCCCCGCGCTCCCTCTCGCACGCGGTACGGGGTCCGTAGACCAAACGAGCGAAGGCCGCACGGAGTCCGTGCGGCCCTCGAAGACGAGCCCTGCTTCAGCTCCCGACGGCCATGGCGCCGGCGCGCAACGGGCGCTCCCCGTGGGGGAAGCGCCGGCCCGCGACGCGCCGCTCCGGCCGTCCCGCCACGCTCAGTGGCGGAGACCCAGGTCGGCGATCAGGGCGCGGTACTGCTCCAGGTCGGTCCGGCGAAGGTACTCCAGGAGACGGCGGCGCTGGCCGACCATCTTCAGCAGTCCCTGGCGCGAGTGGTGGTCCTTCTTGTGGGCGCGGAAGTGCCCGGTCAGGTCGTTGATGCGCGCGGTGAGGAGCGCGACCTGCACGCGGCTGGAGCCGCGGTCGTTCTCGTGGAGCTGGTACTTCTTGACGACGGCTTCGCGATCGAACGCCATGGTCGGTAACCTCCGGAAGAGACTAAGCTGGTCGGGAAGTCAACCGATCCCTCGAACCAATGCTCGCAGGACCAATTGGGACAGTCGTGAAAGATAACGGCGGCTCCCTCCGCACACAACCCGCCCTCCCCGGTATCCGCCGGGGACTTCTCGCTCGGCCAGCGACGAGGTTGAGAACAGAACGCGGAGAGAAACAGAGAGACGCGGAGACGCGGAGAACTTCACTCTGGTGTCCTCCGCGTCTCCGCGTGGGATAACGTCGCCCGCGACGCTTACCGGAAGGCTGCGAGGCCGATCAGGTGGGAGAGATGGAGGACGCGAAGTAGCGCCGCCCCTCGGCCTCGTCGCCGCGGATGGCCTCCACGAGCGCCTCGGCGGACGGGAAGGGGCGGATCTCGCGGATCCAGCGCAGCACCTCCACCCGCAGGCGGCGCCCGTACAGGTCGCCCGACCAGTCCAGCAGGTGCAGCTCCACCGTGGGGCCGAAGCCGGGGAACGCGGGCCGTGGGCCCAGGTGGAGCAGGCCGGGGAGCGGCGCACCGTCCACCCAGCCGCGGGCGGCGTAGACGCCGTCGCGCGGGAGCATCTTGAAGGGGTCGTCAACGCGGACGTTCGCCGTGGGGAAGCCCAGCTCGCGCCCCTTCCGCTCCCCCTTCACGACCTCCCCCTCCAGCGCGTACGGCCGGCCGAGGAGACGCCCGGCCTGCTCCACCTCCCCGGCGGCGAGCGCGCGGCGAATGCGGGAGGAGGACACGGGCGCGCCGTCCACCTGCACCGCCTCCACCACGTCCACCTCGAAGCCGTCCTCGCGGCCGATGGAGAGGAGCGTGTCCACCCCGCCCTCGCGCCCCTTCCCGAAGCCGTGGTCGTGCCCGATCACCAGCTCGCGCATCCCCACACGGCCGCGGAGTATCTCCTCCACGAAGCGGCGCGCCGGGTACTCCTGCAGCACGGGGGTGAAGGGGAGGAAGACGACGTACTGCAGGCCCGAGAGGGCGAGCAGCTCGCGCTTCTCCCCCAGGGTGGTCAGCAGCGGCGGGGCGTCGTCGGGGCGGACGACGCGCAGGGGGTGGGGCTCGAAGGTGACCAGCACGCTGCGGCGGCCGGTGCGCACCGCACGGCGGGCGATCTCCGCCAGCACCTCGCGGTGACCCAGGTGCACGCCGTCGAAGGTCCCGACGGTGACCACGGAGCCGGCGCCGTCCTGCGGGAGCGCCGGGGGAAGCGCGGGGTCCACCGCGAACGGCGCGCCCCAGCCCTCCGCCCCGCTCAAGCGAAGACCTTCCGCGGGCGCAGGAAGCGCCCCTCGCGCTCGCCGACCGCCACCAGCCGGCCCTCGGGGCCCACCAGGGCGACGGGGGTCTCCGCCGGGACGGCGCCGCGGGCGGGAAGGGCGCGCCCGTGGGTCAGGGCGGCCGCCTCCTCCTCGTCCACCTCCACGCGGGGGAGGTGCGCCAGGGCGTCGGCGGGGGCCAGGAGCGCCGCGGCCACGCGCTCCGCGTCCTCCAGCGCGTCCATCGGCACCGCGCGGGCGACGTCGTGCACGCCCACCCGCGTGCGGCGGAGGGCGTGGAGGTGTCCGCCCACGCCCAGCGCGTCGCCCACGTCGCGTGCGATGGCGCGGATGTAGGTGCCGCTCCCGCACTCCACCTCGAAGGTCACGTCGGGAAGGGCCAGCTCCACCAGGGTGACGCGGTAGACGGTCACGGGGACGGGCGTGCGCACCACCTCCTCGCCGCGGCGCGCGACGGCGTACATCCGCTCCCCGCCCACCTTCTTGGCGGAGTAACGCGGGGGGAGCTGCAGGATCTCCCCCACCTGCGCGTCCAGCGCCGTGCGCACCGCCTCCTCGGAGAGGTCGCGCCACACCTCTGAGGTGGAGAGCGGGGTGCCCGTCAGGTCGTCGGTGTCGGTGGCCTGGCCGAGCCGCAGGGTGGCCAGGTAGGTCTTGGGGAGGGCCGTCAGGTACTCCGAGAGCCGCGTGGCGCTGCCGACGCAGACCAGCAGGAGGCCGGTGGCGAAGGGATCGAGCGTGCCGGTGTGCCCCACCTGGCGGGTGCGCAGGGCGCGCCGGACGGCCGCCACCGCGTCGTGCGAGGTGGGGCCCTGCGGCTTGTCCAGCGGAAGGACGCCGTGGATCTCGGTCACGCCGCGCCGTCCTCCTCCGTCTTCTCCCCCGGCCCGTCGGGCAGGGCCTCGCGCAGCAGTCGCTCGATGCGCGAGGCCTCCTCGAACACCCGGTCGATCTCGAAGTGCAGCTCGGGGACGCGGCGGATCTTGAGCCGCTTGGCGAGCTGCGAGCGGATGAAAGGGGCGGCGCTGCGCAGCCCCTGCACCACGGCCGCGCGCTCCTCCTCGTCGCCCACGGTGGTCACGTAGACCTTGGCGTGGTCCAGCTCGCGGGATGTCTCCACCGCCGTGATGGTGGCCAGCCCCACGCGGGGGTCGCGCACCTCGTCGCGAACCAGGAGCGTGATCTCCTGCTTGAGCTGCTCGTTCAGGCGGTCGGTGCGTTTGAACTGTGGCATCTGGCTATGACCCCGCAAGCCACGGCGGCGACGCGCCCAGTTGACCGGGCGGTCGCCGCCGCGCTCAGTAGAACGTGGTGTACGAGTCGAGGATGCGCGCCCTTCCCTCGCCCTCCACCAGGCGGTCGGCGGACTGCAGCACGCTCACCGCGTGCTTGCGGTCCCCCGACACCACGCACGCGGCGATCTCCGCGCGCTGGTGCACGTCCTGGTGGGCGGTCTCGGCCGCCGAGACGTTGAGCTGGTTGTGCAGCCGGTCCTTCAGGCTCTTGAGCACCTGCCGCTTCTCCTTGAGGGAGGCGCAGCCGGGGAGCATCAGCTCCCACACCGCCAGCCCGACGACCACGGGCCCGGCCCCCGGCTCAGCTGGGCGCTCCCAGCGTCCGCGCGAACTCCTCCACGCGGTAGCACTCCAGCACGTCGCCGATCTTGATGTCGTTGAAGTTGTTCACGTTCAGGCCGCACTCGAAGCCCTCGCGGACCTCCTTGGCGTCGTCCTTGAACCGCTTCAGCGACCCCAGCTCGCCCTCGTAGACCTGCACCGCCTCGCGCACCACGCGAATGCGGCCCTTCCGGTCCAGCACGCCGCTGGTGACCATGCAGCCGGCCACCGTACCCACCCGCGGGACCTTGAAGAGCTGTCGGACCTCGGCCGTGCCCAGCATCACCTCGCGCTGCTCCGGCGAGAGCAGGCCGGTCATGGCGTCCTTCACCTCGGCCACGGCCTCGTAGATGATGTTGTAGAGACGGATGTCCACGTCCTCGCGCTCGGCCAGCGTGCGGGCCTCGTTGGTGGGCCGCACGTGGAAGCCCACCACGATGGCGCCCGCCGTCTGCGCCAGCAGCACGTCCGACTCGTTGATGGCGCCCACGCCACGGTGCACCACCTGCACCGACACCTCGGCGGTGGAGAGCTGCTGGAGCGAATCGGCCAGCGCCTGCACCGAGCCGTCCACGTCGCCCTTGATCACCAGGTTCAGCGTGGCCGTCTCGCCCTGGGCGAGCAGGCGGGACAGGTCCATCAGCTTCACGCCGCGGCTCTTGATGCGGATCCGCTTCTCGCGCTCCAGCCGCTGGCGGGTCTGCGCGATCTCGGCGGCGCGCTCGGGCTCCATCGCCACGAGCTGGTCGCCCGCCCCCGGCACCCCGGGAAGACCCAGGATCTGCACGGGGATGGAGGGACCGGCCTCCTTGACGGGGTGGTTGCGCTCGTCCAGCATGGCGCGGATGCGGCCGTGGTGCAGGCCCACCACCACGTCGTCGCCCACTCGCAGGGTGCCGGTGGTGACCAGCACCGTGGCCACGGGCCCCTTGCCCACGTCGAGCTTGGCCTCGATCACGGTGCCGTTGGCCTCGCGGTCGGGGTTCGCCGTCAGCTCCAGCATGTCGGACTGCAGGAGCACCTTCTCCAGCAGGTCGTCCATCCCGATGCCCTTCTTGGCCGAGACCTCGACCGACATCACGTCGCCGCCGAAGTCCTCGAGCACCACCCCGTGCTGCAACAGGTCCTGCTTGACCTTCATGGGGTTGGCGTCGGGCAGGTCCACCTTGTTCACCGCCACCACGATCGGCACGCCGGCGTTCCGGGCGTGCGAGATGGCCTCGATGGTCTGGGGCATCACCGAGTCGTCGGCCGCCACCACCAGGATGACCACGTCGGTCACCTCGGCGCCGCGGGCGCGCATCGCGGTGAAGGCCGCGTGGCCCGGGGTGTCCAGGAAGCTCAAGCTACGTCCGCCCGCAAGCTCCACGTGGTAGGCGCCGATGTGCTGCGTGATCCCGCCCGCCTCGCCCGCGATGACGTTGGTCTTGCGGATGTAGTCGAGGAGCGAGGTCTTGCCGTGGTCCACGTGGCCCATGACGGTGACCACCGGGGGCCGCACCTGCAGGTCCTCGGGCGCGTCGTCGGAGATCGCCTCCTCCATCTCGGCGCCGTACTCCTCCTCCTTGACGGCCTTGAAGCCGAACTCGTCCAGCAGGAGCTCGATCTGGTCGAAGTCCAGGCGCTGGTTGATGGTGACCATCAGCCCCAGGTTCTTGAACGCCGACGAGATCAGCGCGGTGGCGGTCACGTCGATCAGCTCGGCCAGCTCGGAGACGCTGAGGAACTCGTTGACCCGCACCGTGGTGGCCTCCTCGGTGCGCATCCTCAGCCTCTCCTCCTCCATCCGCTCCTGCTGGGTGGGGCCCTGCTCGCGGCGCCCGCCCTTCCGCTTCCGGCCGCCGCCCTCCATGGCGGCCATCGTCTTCCGGAAGTTGGCGTCCACCGCCTCCTGGTCGACCCAGCCCTTCCCCTTCTTCCCCTTCTTCTTGTCCTTCTTGCCGGCGTTGGCGCCGGCGCCCGGGGTGGCCGGGCGCGCAGGCTCTCCTCCGTGTCCGCCTCGCCCTCCTCCTCGGCCATGTCCGCCGCGTACTCTTCCTCGCGGATGGCGGCGAAGCCGAACTCGTCCAGCAGCAGCTCGATCTGGTCGAAGTCGAGGCGCTGGTTGATGGTTACCATCAGCCCCAGGTTCTTGAAGGCCGAGCCGATGATCTGGCTGGCCGGCACGTCGATCAGCTCGGCCAGCTCCGCCACGGTCAGGAACTCGTTGACGCGTACGGTGGTGGCTTCCTCGGTGCGCTGGCGCAGCAGCTCTTCCTCGCGCCGCTCGTGCTGCGTGGGGCCCAGGTCGCGCCGGCCCCGGCCCTTCTTGCGCCGGTCGCCGCCGTCCATGGCGGCCATGGTCTTCCGGAAGTTGGCGTCCACCGCCCCCTGGTCGACCGAGCCCTTCCCCTTCTTGCCCTTCTTCTTGTCCTTTTTGCCGGTGCTGCTCACGCCGGCGGTCGCGCCGGCGCCGGGCACGTTGCGCCCCGCGCCGTCACCGCCGCGCACCGGCTCC
>JASLAX010000160.1 GCA_030146875.1 Longimicrobiaceae bacterium | reverse complement strand
CGCGGCGGGTCGACGGCGCGTGGCGCCGCCCACGGAGGCGGAGAGGCGCCGTCGTGCCGCGCCCCACTCCGCGTCCGCCGCGGCCTCGCGCAGGGTGCCGGCGCGTACGCCCGCCCCGCGGCGGCGCTCGGCGGCGCGCGTCTCGATCAGCACCACGCCCGCCTCCGCCCGGGGGCCCCACCGCGCGCCGCGGGCCCCGGGGAGCAGCGTCACCGACTCCACCGCGTGCGCGGGAACGCCGCTCAGGTCGGCCTCTCCCGTCACCGGGTCGTTGAGCGGCACGCCGTCCACCAGCACCAGCACCGCGTCCGCCCCGCTGCCCCGCACGCTCGCCGTCTGCGCGGCGGTGGGCCCCGTCGCGCGGACCTGCACGCCGGGGAGGCGCGCCACCACGTCCCCCGCCGTCGCCGCGCCGGACGCGGCGATCTCCGCCCGGCCCATGCGGGACGCGCCGGGGCCGCCGGAGGCCGCCACCGCCCGCAGGGGGGCGAGGGCGACGGCGGCGGGGCGGAGCGCGACGTCCACCCGCGTCACGGCGCCGTTGCGCACCGTCGGCTGCGCCTCCGCCGCCGCGTAGCCGGCGCGGCGGATCACCAGGCGGAAGACGCCGGGCTCGATCCCGCGCAGGCGGAAGGCGCCCGCAGCGTCCGTCCGCGCCGAGCGGGCGAGCGCGGGAAGCTCCACCAGCGCGGCGGCCACGGGCCCGCCCGTCTCCGCGTCCGTCACCCGCCCGGCCACCTCCCCCGGGAACTGCGCCGCCAGCGACGACGGCAGCGCGGCCGCCAGGAGGGCGAGGAGGAGCGAGGCGAAGAAGAGCGCCTGCCCGCCGGGAAGGCGCAGCACCTCCACGTCGCCGCCCCGCCCCACGCCCTCCTCCGCCACGCCGCCCGGCGGCATCGCCCCGCGTCCGCGGTCAGGCCGCATCGTCCGTCCTCCCGTGCTCCATCGTGCCGCAGGCCTCGCCCGCGAGGGGGACGACCTGCGGGGCGCCCGCGTCGGGCCCGGGGCCGGGGTGCGGGTCGACCCGCACCGGCCACCCGTACACCCGCTCCACCGTCGCCCGCGTCAGCACCTCCGCCGGCGTCCCCGCCGCCGCGACTCGGCCCCGGTCCAGCAGGACCAGGCGGTCCGCGTACCGCGCGGCCAGGTTGAGCGAGTGCGTCACGACCAGCACGGTGGTCCCCGCCCGCCCCAGCTCGCGCAGGAGCTCGAAGATCGCCATCTCGTGCGACACGTCGAGCGCGGCGGTGGGCTCGTCCAGCGCCAGCGCGCGGGGCTCCTGGGCCAGCGCCCGCGCCACCTTCACCCGCTGCCGCTCCCCGCCGGAGAGCGTGGCGAGGGGGCGCGAGGCCAGGGTGCGCACGTCGCAGCGGCGCATGGCCTCGTCCACCGCGCGGCGGTCGGCATCTCCCTCGCGCCGCCAGGAGCCCAGGTGCGGGTAGCGCCCCATCGCCACCGCCTCGCGCACGGTCGTCGGGAACACGGCCTCCTCCCCCTGGGGCACCACGCCCACCTCGCGCGCCATCTCGCCCCGCGGCCACGTCGAGACCGGCCGGCCGCGGAAGGCGACCTCGCCGGCGGAGGGGGTCAGCGTGCCCAGCAGGAGGCGGAGGAGCGTGCTCTTCCCGGAGCCGTTGGGGCCCAGGACGGCCGTGCAGGCGCCCTCCGGCACGTCCAGCGACACGCCGCGCACCGCGTCCGCGGCCGAGTCGGGGTAGCGGTACGACACCCGGTCCGCGGTCCACCCGCTCACCCGGCCGCCCCACGGCGGCGCAGCAGCCAGACGAAGAAGGGGACGCCCACGAAGGCGGTGACCACGCCGACGGGAATCTCCGTGGGCGCCGCCGCCACGCGGGCCAGGACGTCGCAGAGGACCAGGAACGACGCGCCCAGCAGCACCGAGGCGGGAAGGAGGAAGCGGTGGTCGCCCCCCCAGAGCAGGCGCACGACGTGCGGGACCACCAGGCCCACGAAGCCGATGGTCCCCGACGCCGCCACCGCCGCGGCCGTCAGCAGCGACGCGGTGGCGAACGCCACCAGCTTGGTCGCCTCCACCCGCGTGCCCAGGTACGCGGCCGTCTCCTCCCCCACCGCCAGCAGGTTGAGCGGGCGGGCCAGGGCCAGGAGGATGGCGATGCAGACGGCGCTGACGGCCGCGAGGAGGCCCACGGAGCGCCAGGTCGCCCCCGCCACGCTCCCCATCATCCAGTGGATGGCCGAGCGGAAGGCGTCCGCGTCCGCGAAGGTGAGGGCGAGGAGGATGACGGCGTTGCAGAACGACCCCGTGACGACGCCCGCCAGGAGGAGGACGCGCGCGTCCAGCGCCCGCCCGGCCGACGCCGCGATGCGGAAGACCAGCACCATCGCCAGCCCCGCGCCCACGAACGCCGCGAGGGAGACCGGCGCCGCCGCCGCCGCGAACCCGCCGAGGGCGACGGCCGCGACGGCGCCCACCGCCGCGCCTCCGGCGACTCCCAGGACGTACGGCTCCGCCAGCGGGTTGCGCAGCAGCGCCTGGAACGTGGCGCCGCTGGCCGCCAGCGCCCCGCCGACGAGGGCCGCGAGAACGGCGCGGGGAAGGCGGATGCGCTGCACGATGGCCACGGTGGTGGCGTCGCCCAGGCCGCGCGCGCCGTCCACCAGCTCGCGCGTGGTGAGCGAGACGGCGCCCAGCCGCGCCGCCGCGACCAGCGCGGCCACGAGGCCCAGGGCCAGCAGCGCCAGGCGCAGCGCCGGTCTCACCGGGGGGCGTCCGGGTGCAGGGCGTCGCGCAGGCGGCGCGCGGCCTCGCCCATGCGCGGGCCGGGGCGGTTCAGCAGCTCGGAGGGCAGCATCACCGCGCGGCCCTCGCGCAGCGCCCGCACCTCGCGCCACCCCGGCGAGGTGCGCAGCGTGGCCACGTCGCTAGCGCCGCCCTTCTCCCCCTGGGGGAGGACGACCACGTCGGGGCTGCGCCGGACGATCTCCTCCAGCGCCACGTTGGGCCACCGCGACCGCTGGTCCGCGAAGACGTTGCGGCCCCCGGCCACCTCCAGCATCTGCGAGATGAAGGTCCCCGGCCCCGCCGTCATGGGCGGGTCGTTCCAGACCAGGTAGAAGACGGTGGGCGCCGGCCGCCCCGCCACGGAGGCGCGCACGGCCCGGAGCTCCGCGCGCAGCGAGGCGGAGAGCGAGTCCGCCGCGGCGTCGCGCCCCGTCAGCACGCCCAGGTTGCGGATGGTGCGGTAGACGTCGGTGGTGTCGTCGGACCTCACGGCGAAGACGGGGATCCCCATCTCCGTGAGCCGGTCGCGGATGCGCTGGTCCTTCCCCGTCTCCCAGCCGATCACCAGGTCGGGGCGCAGGGCCACCAGGCGCTCCAGCGAGGGGTCCAGCCCGCCGCCCACCGAGGGGACGGAGTCCGTCGCCGGGCCGGAGTCGAAGTCCGTCCGTCCCACCAGGAACCCGCCCGCGCCCAGCGCGAACAGCGTCTCCGTGGCGCTGGGGATCAGCGAGACGATGCGGCGGGCGGGGCGGGCGAGGCGCACGGTGCGGTCGCCGCGCGCGACGACGGCGGCCGCAC
>JASLAX010000062.1 GCA_030146875.1 Longimicrobiaceae bacterium | reverse complement strand
TCACGTACTGGAAGAGCGCCGGTTCAGATCGATTGCGTCCGAGCATGGCAATGACGGCTGGGGGAGCACTCTGCGGTTTCCACAATTTACCGCCCGCCCCGCTCCAACGCACTGCCGGATCGCCCCTTTTTCAACAGACTTCTAGAGCAGCACGTGGACGCGGGGAGGATCCCGTCTCCTCGCACCATTTCGTTCCGAGCCGAGAGGCCCGGCCGCACGCGACGTCCAGAGCGGATGTGCGTCGATGCAGGCGCGCCCGTGCGGCTCTCCGTGCCCCCGCGTGATAAAGACGCAGCCGCCTCCCCGGTCCGCGAGCCCGCTTCACCGCCGGCCCGGACCTTGCCTGCTACGACGGCGGGGGGCGCGAGAGCGGCCCCCGACTCGTTTCCCCACCCGCCCGCATGAATCCCATCGACGCAGACGCCGCAGCGCGGATCGTCCTGACCGCCCACGACGCGTGGGCCGCCGACTTCGGCGCCGTCACCCGCCGCGCGCGCGAGCGCTTCGCCGCGCGCGACTGGCACGCCGGCCAGGCGGACGCCGTGGAGCGGCTGCACCTGTACCCCGCCGCGGTGGACGACTGCGTGGACGACCTGCGCGACCGCCTCTCGGCGGACGAGGCGGGGGCGGCGCGGGACGCCTACGCGGGGCTGACGGAGGGACGGCCGGACGCGGAGGTCGCCCGCACCTTCTTCTCCTCCGTCGTCCGCCGGGTCCTCGGGACGACGGGCACCGACGCGGCGACGGAGTTCACGGGCGACGGGGCCGGCGACGGCGAGGCGGAGGAGGCTCCCTCCAAGGTCCACGAGGGGGACGGCGTCTCCCCCGCCCTCTTCTCCGCACTGCTGGGCGGGTGCGAGGTGGCGGACCTGCTGGCCGACCGGCAGGGCGACGCGGCGGCGTGCGCGGCGGCGGCGCGGGAGCAGCTCGGGGCGGACGCGGAGCGCGTGCGCGCGGCGGAGGTCCTTCCCGCCCTCTTCTACCGCAACAAGGCCGCGTACCTGGTCGGCCGGCTGCGGCTGGACGACGGCGAGACGCGCCCCCTGCTGGTACCGCTGCTGCACGCGGACGACGGGGTGCGGCCGGACGCGGTGCTGCTCTCGGCCGACGAGGTGCACGTCGTGTTCTCCTTCGCGCGCGCCTACTTCCACGTCGACACGGATCGCCCGGGCGGCGTCGTGGCGTTCCTGCGCACGCTGATGCCCGTCAAGCCGCTGCACGAGGTCTACGCCGCCATCGGCCACGGCAAGCACGCCAAGACCGTCCTCTACCGCGAGCTGACGCGCCACCTGGCGGGCGAGGAGGTGCGGTTCGAGCCGCAGGAGGGGCAGCGCGGGCTGGTGATGGCCGTCTTCGTCCTCCCCGCGTTCAACGTGGTCTTCAAGGTGATCCGCGACCGCTTCGGCGCCTCCAAGGCGGACGTCACGCGGGCGCGGGTGAGGGACCGCTACCGTCTGGTGTACTCGGTGGACCGCGTGGGGCGGCTGGTGGACGCGCACGAGTTCGAGAACCTGGAGTTCCCCGCCGACCGCTTCTCCCCCCAGGTGCTGAAGGAGCTCACGGAGGAGGCGGCGGAGAGCGTGTCCGTGGAGGGCGGACGCGTGCGCGTGCGCCACCTCTACGTCACCCGCCGCCTGCGCCCGCTCGACGTGCACCTTCGCGAGGCCTCGCGGGACGATGCCGCGGCCGCGGTGGTGGAGTACGGCGACGCCATCCGCGACCTGGCGTCGGTGAACCTGTTCCCCGGCGACCTGCTGCTGAAGAACTTCGGGATCTCGCGGCACGGGCGGGTGATCTTCTACGACTACGACGAGCTGTCGCTGCTCACCGACGTGCGCTTCCGCTCCCTCCCCACGGCGAGGGACGACGCGGACGAGATGAGCGCGGAGCCCTGGTACTCGGTGGACGAAGGCGACGTGTTCCCGGAGGAGTGGATCGCCTTCCTGGTCCCGCCGGGCCCGCTGCGGCAGGCGTTCCTGGCGCGCCACGCCGACCTGCTGACCCCCGCGTTCTGGCGCGGGATGCAGGAGCGCCAGCGGGGCAAGGAGATCCCGGATTTCTTCCCGTACCCGCGGGAACGGCGCCTGAACGTGCGGGAAACGCGACGCGACGGTTGACCGGCGGGCGCCGATCCTCTATTTTACGGTCTGTCCATGTCACGAGCATGGCACGAGGACCCGGGAGCGACGGGTCTTTCGTCGTTATCCCTTCACGAGAGGACCGTCGTGGTCGAGATCCAGCTCGCCGAGACCGATCGCCTGGACTGGGCGCTCAAGCAGTTCCGCCGCCGGATGATCCGTTCCGGGCTCTTCAAGGACATGCGCCGCAAGCGCTTCTACGAGAAGCCCAGCGAGGCCCGTAAGGCGAAGGCCAAGGCCGCCGAGCGCCGCCGGCACAAGGACCGCAAGCGCGCCGCCCGCCGCCACGACTTCTAGCTCGCCGCAGAGCTTGACGGAAATGCCCGCTCCCGCTAGTTTGTTCCCCGGCTGAGCGAGCAACCGGGCTTCCGTCCGGCACCAGAGTGCGGGAGGACCTGGGGCGCTTCACCGCTCCGGGTCCTTTTTGCTTGCCTGCCCGTCGCAGCGGGGGACGCGAAAACACCCGCGCACTACAAGGCGATCGGTGGGACGGTCTACCCGGACATCGAGAGTCGGTCAACACTACCAGGAGTTACGGGATGCGCACCACCGGTACCGTCAAGTGGTTCAACGACACCAAGGGCTTCGGCTTCATCACGCCGGAGAACGGAAGCAAGGACTGCTTCGTGCACCACTCGGCGATCCAGATGCAGGGCTTCAAGTCGCTCGCCGAGGGTGAGCGGGTCGAGTTCGACATCGTCGACGGCGCCAAGGGCCCCGCCGCCGAGAACGTGACCAAGCTCGGCTGACCGCCGCTCCTGGCACGACAAGGGGGCCGCTCCCATCGAGGAGCGGCCCCCTCTCGTTTCCACCCGCTCCGCGCGGCGCCGGGGAGGCGGGGCGGTGGAGTCCTCACCGCTCCCCGAGCCGGGATCCTCCCCGGTGGGTCCGCGATGCCCCCGTCTCCGGCGAGAGGGGAGCATCGTGCCTGCAGCGCCCCCACCGAGAGGTCGTGCGGGGACGACGGGGAGACGGTGGACGGAGGAGCGGTGGCACGATGCGGCCGCCCCGCCGCGTCAGCGGGCCAGGTCCGGCAGCTTGTCCGGGTTCACGATGACGAAGACGTGGGAGATGCGGCCGTCCGCCACCTGGACGGTGAGGAGGTTGAACAGCACGCCGCCCACGAAGGTCGCGATGCCGGTGCGGCCGTTCACCCGGACGATACGGAAGCTCGCGTCCGGCGGCGCCTTGCGGCCCAGGCCGGCGAAGAAGCGCGCGACGTGGTCCGCCCCGCGCACGGGGTTGCGGGCCGAGCTGACCTTGCCGCCGCTGTCGGAGTACGACACCACGTCCGCGGCCAGGACGTCGACCAGGCCCTGGACGTCGCCCTCGCGCGTGGCGAGCAGGAAGCGCCCGAGCAGACGGTCGTGCTCCGCCGGGTCGGAGGGACGCGGGCGGCCCTCCTCCGCCAGGCGCAGCCGGGCGCGGCGGTCGATCTGCCGGCAGTGGGTCTCCGTCTTCCCCACGACGACGGCGATCTCCCGGTACGAGAAGTCGAATGATTCGCGGAGCAGGAACACGGCGCGCTCCACCGGCGAGAGCCGCTCCAGCAGGAGCAGGAACGCGATGGAGAGGTCGTCCCCCCGCGCCTGCATCCCCTCGGCGTCCTCCGAGAGCACGTCGCCCGCGGCCTCCACCAGCGGCTCCGGAAGCCACGGGCCCACGTACTCCTCCCGCCGCCGCCGCGCCGAGCGGGCCACGTCCATCGCCAGGTTCACGGTCGTGCGCGCCAGGTACGCGCCGGGGTTCGCCACCTCCGCCCGGTCGGCGCGGAGCCACCGCAGCGCGGCCTCGGACACCACGTCCTCCGCGTCGCCCACCGTGCCGAGCATCCGGTAGGCGATCGCGAAGAGGCGGGGCCGCTCGGCCTCGAATGCCCGCGCCGCGTCCTCCTCCCCGGCGGCGGAGGCGGGCACGGCGGCGTCCAGGGGCTGGATCATGCGGTGGTCCGGGGGACCGGCTCGGGCGCGGGCGTGTGCGTGGGCACCTTGGGCCAGGAGTAGAGGGGAAGTCCGGTGCGCGCCTCGCCGTAGGCGGCGCCGAAGGTGAAGGCGCAGATCATCTCCTTCACCACCGCCGCCGCCCGGCCGGTCACCACGCGCTCGCGGGGCGCGTCCTCCGCAGTGACGGACTGGACCAGACCGTCGCCGCGGCCCAGCGAGACGCAGCGGATGGCGAACGCCATGGAGAAGGGGACAAGATCGTCGCCGCGGACGGCGCGCGCCACGTTCTCGCCCGCGTGCGCTCCGAGCGGCATGGCGCTCACGCACCCCATCCGGATCGCCTTCCCGCGGACGGTCGCCACCCCGGCGTCGCCCACCGCGAACACCTCGGGCCGCCCGACGGCCCGCAGCGCCGCGTCCACCCGCACCTGGCCGCCCGCGTTCACGGGCAGCCCCGCCTCCCCCGCCAGCGGCGGAGCCTCGAAGCCACCCGCCCAGACGGTCAGGTCGGCGGCGATCTCCTCCCCCGCGGCCGTCCACGCACGCCGCTCGTCCACGCCCGCCATCCAGGCCCCCTCCCGCACCTCCACGCCCAGCTTCGCCATCACCTTCCGGAAGTGCTTCCGTCCGGCGTCGGAATAGCCGTCGCCGAGGGCGCCGGCCGTGGCCAGCGTGACCCGCAGCGTGGGATGCCTCTGCGCCAGCTCGGCCGCCGCCTCGATCCCCGTCAGCCCGCCGCCGGCCACCAGCACCCGCCCGCCCGCCGCGGCCAGCGCGCGCAGCCGCAGCGCCGCGCGCCCGGTCCCCTCCGGCCCGTCCAGCCGCACCGCGTGCTCCGCCACGCCGGGCACCCCCGCGGCCGTCCGGCTCCCTAGCGCCAGCACGAGCGAGTCGTACGCCAGGTTCGCCGTCCGCCCGTCCGCCCCGCCGACCCGCACCCGCCCGGCATCGAGGTCGATCCCCTCGGCACGCCCCTGCGCGAAGCCGAGCCCCCGCCGCGCCAGCAGCGGCGCGTAGCGGAAGGTGCGCGGCGTGCCGCCCGCCAGCATCTCGTGCAGGCGGATGCGTTGCGTGAAGCTCGGCCGCGCGTCCACCAGCGTCACCTCAACCCCCGCGCCGGCCCGCGCCACCCGCGACGCCGCCAGCATTCCCGCGTACCCGCCCCCCAGCACCAGCACTCTATGCCTTCTCGTCGTCGCGTGCATCGTCGTCTCCCGAATTCAGAGGTCGGTGTGGGACCTTCTGAAGCGGAGACGAAGTAGAGGGGGCGGAACGTGACAGGGGCGGTGATCCGCATCCAACGTGTCTCCGCCAACCGGCATGCTGGTGCGGACGCACCGGAAGAAGGGCCGTCCGGTGCGCCGGGATTCGCATACAGTAAGTCGCACCTTACTCGTCAATCCCTCTTTCGGGGCTCCGCATGCCTTACGACGACTACCTCACCAACATCGCGGGGGACGTAGGTCAAGCGTGGCTACCGCCGTGATCCTGGGAGCTGTTCCAGGTCCCGGATCGCAAGGAAGGGCTGCTCGTGACCCTCGGAGCGGTTCGTCCGCGGCGGTGGGTGTTGCGCAGCTTCCGCTTTCCGGAGGGTGCCGGCGAGCGCGACCTGCTCCAGTGGATCGGTGTCCACTACAGCGTCTGCTTCGACGTCGACGGTCGGACTGAGATGGTTCCACTCGTACTGTGGATGGTCCACAAAGGAAGCCGCTGGCCCGTGTGGGGTATCGAGTGGGAGGGGTGATCCTGATCCGCCCCGAGTTGTAGCCCCGCCGCAGATTCGCTACCTTGCCAACCGGACGAGCGCCCGCCCCACGAATGGCGGGCCGCTCCGCGTAAGGCCCCCCGGAACGCCCGAGCACGACCGTGAGCACGACCACCGACAACGCACCCGCGGAGTCCGCCGGACCCGCCGGCGGGCACGACTTCCTGCGCAGCATCGTGGCGGAGGACCTTCGCGCCGGCACGCACGGCGGCAGCGTGGTCACGCGCTTTCCGCCGGAGCCCAACGGCTACCTGCACATCGGCCACGCCAAGTCGCTCTCGCTCAACTTCGGGATCGCGGCGGAGACGGGCGGGCGCTGCCACCTGCGGTTCGACGACACGAATCCGGAGACCGAGGACCAGCACTACGTGGACTCCATCATCGAGATGGTGCGCTGGCTGGGCTTCGACTACGGCGAGCACCTGTACTTCGCGTCGGACTACTTCGAGCGGATGTACGAATTCGCCGAGCACCTGATCCGCGAGGGAAAGGCGTACGTCGACGGGTCGAGCGACGAGGAGGTGCGCGAGGCGCGCGGGACCGTGACGGAGCCGGGGCGCCCCACGCGCTTCCGCGAGGCGCCGCCCGAGGAGAGCCTGGACCTGTTCCGCCGCATGCGCGCGGGCGAGTTCCCGGACGGGGCCTACGTGCTGCGGGCCCGGATCGACCTGGCGTCGCCCAACATGCTGATGCGCGACCCCATCCTGTACCGCATCCGCCACGCGGAGCACTACCGCTCGGGCGGCAAGTGGTGCATCTACCCGCTCTACGACTACGCGCACCCCATCGAGGACGCGCTGGAGTGCGTGACGCACTCGCTCTGCACGCTGGAGTTCGAGAACAACCGCGAGTTCTACGACTGGCTGGTGGATTCGCTCCCGATCGAATGCCGTCCGCGCCAGTACGAGTTCGCGCGCCTGGTGCTGGACTACACGGTCACCAGCAAGCGCAAGCTGCTGCAGCTCGTGAACGAGGGGCTCGTCTCCGGGTGGGACGATCCGCGCATGTCCACCATCGCGGCCATGCGGCGCCGGGGCGTGACGCCCGAGGCCATCCGCTCCTTCTGCGAGGGCGTGGGCGTGACGCGCGCCAACACGCGGACGGACCTGGCCCGCTTCGAGGCCGCCATCCGCGACGACCTGAACCTGCGGGTGCCGCGGGTGCTCTGCGTGCTCCACCCCCTCAAGGTGGTGCTGACCAACTACCCGGAGGGCGAGACGGACGAGATCGACGCGCCGCTCTATCCGCACGACGTGCCGCTGGAGGGCTCGCGGAAGCTGCCGTTCGGGCGCGAGATCTGGATCGACCGCGACGACTTCATGGAGGACCCGCCGAAGGGGTACTTCCGACTGGCGCCCGGCCGCGAGGTGCGCCTGCGCTACGCGTACCTGATCCGCTGCGACGAGGTGATCAAGGACGCGGAGGGCAACGTGGTGGAGCTGCGCTGCACCTACGATCCCGAGACGCGGGGGGGCAACGCCCCGGACGGGCGGACGGTGAAGGGCACCATCCACTGGGTCTCGGCCGCCCACGGCGTGCGCTGCGAAGTGCGCCTGTACGACCGCCTCTTCACCGTTCCCAACCCGGAGGGGGGCGAGGAGGACTGGAAGACGTACCTCAACCCGAAGTCGCTGGTCGTCGTCCGCGACGCGGTGGTCGAGCCCTCGGTGCGCGACGACGAGCCGGGGACGCGCTACCAGTTCGAGCGGCAGGGCTTCTTCTGCTCCGACCTGGCGGATTGGCGCCCGGACGCGCTGGTCTTCAACCGCACCGTCACCCTGCGCGACACGTGGGCGAAGGTCGCCGGCGGTCGGGCGGCCTCCGCCCCCCCGCGCCCGAAGGCGGAGCCGAAGCCGTCCCCCTCCCACGAGAGCGCGAAGCAGAGGACGGCGGAGGTGGCGCGCTCGCCGGAGCTGGAGGCGCGCCGCGGCCGCCTCCGCGACGAGCACGGCCTGGGCGACGAGGACGCCGACCTGCTGACGCGCGAGGAGGGTCCGGCCGACCTGTTCGACTCCGTGGTGGCGGCGGGCGCGGCGCCGAAGGCGGCGGCGAACTGGGTGCTGCAGGAGCTTCCCCGCGCCGCGGCGGATGCGGGTGACGGCGCGAAGCCGGTGGACGCCGCCGGCCTGGCGTCGGTCATCGCGCTGGTGGAGGACGGATCCGTCTCCACCGCCGCCGCGCGCGAGGTGCTGGGGGAGATGCTGCGCACCGGCGGCACGGCGGCGGAGATCGTGGACCGCCGCGGCCTGCGCCAGGTGAGCGACGCGGGCGCCCTGGTGCCCGCGGTGGAGAAGGTGCTCGCCGACAACGCCGCGAAGGCGGAGGAGTACCGCGGCGGGAAGGTGGGCCTTCTGGGCTTCTTCGTGGGCCAGGTGATGCGGGCGACCGGGGGCACGGCCAATCCCGAGGTGGTGCGCTCGCTGCTGGAGGAGCGGCTGAAGGGGTAGCCGGCACCGGGCTGCGTCCGCGAGGCGACCCCTCACCCCCGGCCCCTCACCCACAAGGGGAGAGGGGTGCCCGAACACCAGTGCGGCTGGCGGGATCGCAGGCCGGGAGGCATCCAGTCGCGTCGGACGGAGGACAGGTTCGACCGAGGGCAGAACAGCCCGCGAAGGCGGGCTTCGTGTGGTCGTTGCAGCGGTTTCAACCGCCCGTGAGGGCCCCCCCGCCCCGGCCTCGACTTCGTCGGGCGAGGGCCCCCGCCGCTCCGCCGTTCGCACGGAATCCGTGCGGACGGCGCGGGACGGTCGTATATTCGCCCTCGCACCCTTTCGGACCGTCCGTACGCCAGGAGCGCCGTGCTCTACGAGGACCAGGCGGGCGAGTTCGACGAGCGCGCCGGCCTTCCCGCGGAGGCCGCGGAGAGGGTCGCGGGCGCCCTGCTCGCCCTCACGGGCGGCGAGGCGCGGCGGTGGCTGGAGGTGGGCGCGGGGACGGGCGTCCTGGGCATCCCCCTGCTCCGCCGGCCGGTCGGCTACGCCGGCTTCGACCGCTCGCCGGCGATGCTTGACGTCTTCCGGCGCCGTGCGGAGGCGGAAGGGCTCTCCCCCCTGCTGACGGTGGCGGACGGGAACCAGGGGTGGCCGGCGGACGACGGGGCGGCGGACGCGGTGCTCTGCTCGCGGACGCTGCACCACCTGGACGGCAACCACTTCGCCGCAGAGGCGCGGCGCGTCCTGGGCGGCGAAGGCGGATGGGTCCTGCTGGGCCGCGTCCGGCGGCCCCGCGACTCCCCGAAGTCCGTCCTGCGCCGCTGGATGCGCCGCCTGCTGGCGGACGCCGGCTACCGGGGCCGGAGCCACGAGGCCAGCGCCGAGGCCGTCCTCTCGCTCCTCGCGGAAGGCGGAGGCGAGGCGAGCGGGCCGCACGTTGCGGCGCGCTGGACGGTCCCGCACCGGCCCGTGGCCTCCATCGAGTCCTGGGAGGGAAAGGCGGGGCTCGCCGGCCGCGAGGTGCCGGCCGAGGTGAAGGCGAAGGTGCTGGCGGAGCTGCGCGCCCGCGCGGCGGCGGAGTACGGCGACCCGGACCGCCCGGTCGAGCAGGAGGAGAGCTACGAGCTGGCCGCCGTCCGCGTCGCGGGCGGCTGACGCGCCCCCGGTCCCCCGCCCCGTCCCCCCGGGGCCGCGGCCCATTCCCGCAGGCGAACCCGTCCCCCTCCGTTCCCACCCATGCAGAACGAGCTCCTGACCGCGCTGGGCCGCTCGCTCGTCGAGGGGTCCCTCACCGACGCGGACCTGCAGGCCCGCACCTCGGAGCACCCCCTCGTCTCCATCCTTCCCGACGCCAACGTGGTGAAGGTGGGCGGGCAGAGCTTCATCGACCGCGGGCGCGCCGCCGTGTTCCCCCTGATCGAGGAGATCGTGGAGAACCTGGGCCGCCACCCCATGATCATCGGGACCGGCGCCGGGACGCGCGCGCGCCACGCCTACAGCGTGGGGATCGACCTGGGGATGCCGACGGGCGTCCTCAGCGTCCTGGGCACGTTCGTGAGCATGCAGAACGCTCGGATGCTGCACTACCTGCTGGCGCGCCACGGCATCCCCTTCATCGAGCCGGTGCAGTTCCCCCAGCTCCCGCTGTACCTGAAGGAGCGCGGCGCGGTGATCTTCTTCGGCATGCCGCCGTACACCTTCTGGCAGCAGAACCCGGCCGTGGGCCGCATCCCCCCGCACCGCACCGACACGGGGTGCTACCTGGTCTCCGAGGTGTTCGGCGCGAAGTCCATGATCTACGTGAAGGACGAAGACGGCCTGTACACGGCGGACCCCAAGAAGGAGAAGCACGCGAAGCTCATCCCCCGCATCACGGTGGACGAGCTGGCGGAGCTCGATCTCGCGGACGTCGTCGTGGAGCGAGCCGTGCTGGACCTGATGCGCAACGCCGAGCACAGCCGCTCCATCCGCATCGTCAACGGCCTGGTGCGCGGCAACCTGACCCGCGCGCTGGCGGGCGAGGACGTGGGAACCCTGATCACCGCCGACTGAGCGCCCTCTCCCCTTCCCCATCCCCACCCTCCGGAGCCCCATGCTCGAGACGGACGCCGACCGCCGCCACCACGTGCAGTCCACCCTGATGCGGGAGAGCCTCGTGGACCGCGGGGTGATGGCGGCGACCGAGCGGGAGACGCCGGTCGTGCGGATGCTGCCGAACGTCCACGTGGTGAAGATCGGCGGGCGCTCGGTGCTGGACGCGGGACGCGCCGTCGCCTACCCGGTGGTGGAGACGCTGGGCGAGATGCTGAAGACGCAGCGGCTGATCCTGGGCGTGGGAGGCGGGGTGCGGTCGCGGCACGTCTTCTCCATCGGCCTGGACCTGGGCCTGCCGACCGGCGTCCTGGCCCAGATCTCCGTGGCGGACGCGCTGGGGAACGCGCACATCCTGGGCACCCTCCTCGCCCCGTACGGCGTCGTCGCGATCCCCCCGGAGATCTTCGGCCACCTGCTCCCGCTCTTCATCCACTCGGCGCCGGGCGTGATCTTCAACGGCGTTCCGCCCTACTCGCTCTGGGAGCACCCGCCGGAGATCGGCCGCATCCCCCCGCACCGCACCGACGCGGGGTGCCTGATCCTGGGCGAGTGCTTCGGCTGCGCGTCGGTGACGCTGGTGAAGGACGTGGACGGCCTGTACACGGACGACCCGAAGACCAACCCCGGCGCCTCGTTCATCGACTCCATTGGGGCCCGGGAGCTGAAGCGGCGCAGGCTGCGCACCCTCCCCTTCGACGAGGTGCTCGCGGACGTGCTGGCCAACTCTCGCCTGGTGAAGCAGTTCCAGGTGGTGAACGGGCGCGACCCCGACCGTATCGCGGCGGCCGTGCGCGGAGAGCATGCCGGGACCATCGTCCACGCGGACTGACGCGGCGCCCTCCCCCGCGGTGCGGGCGGAGGCGCTGACGAAGACGCACCCCGGCGGCGTCCGCGCGCTGGACGCCGTGGCGTTCTCCGTTCCCCCCGGCGAGCTCGTCGGTCTCGTGGGCGCCAACGGCTCGGGGAAGACGACGCTGCTGAAGGTGCTCTCCGGCGTCCTGGCCCCGGACGCGGGGAAGGCGGAGGTCCTGGGGATGGAGCCGCGGCGCCACAGCGCCATGCGCGCCAGGACGGCATATGCGGGGCAGGACCCCGCGCTGGACCCGGAGATGACGGGGCTGGAGACGCTGCGCCTCTTCCACGCGCTGCGCGGTCTGCCGTCCTCGGAGGCGACGGGCTGCATCAGGTGGATGGTGGAGAGCTACGGGCTGGCGGAGATCGCCGATCGGCGCGTCGCCACCTACTCCGGGGGCGAGCGGCAGCGGCTGCACCTGGCGCTCTCCACGCTGCACGGGCCGGAGGTGCTCCTCCTCGACGAGCCCGCGGCGGGGCTGGATCCCGGCGGGCGGGGGGAGCTCTGGCAGCGCCTCGCTACGGACTGCCGGGAGCGCGGGCGGACGGCGCTCGTCGCCGCGCACGACCTGGCGGAGGTGGAGCGCTTCTGCGACCGCGTCCTGCTCCTCCACGCGGGCCGCCTGCTGGCGGACGGGCCCCCGGCGGGGATCGTGGCGGCGCACGCCCGCGCCCGCTCCGTCGTCACGCTCTCCCACGCGCCCGATCCGGCGAGGGCCGAGGCGCTGCGCGGCGCGCTGGCCGCGCTCGACGGAAGCCCGTTCGTCTCGGTGGACGGCGCGACCGTGACCCTGAGCCGCGACGCACTTCCCGACGGGCCGGAGCCCGCGCTGGAGCGGCTGTCGGCGCTCGGCCTCTCGTACCGCGCGCACGAGCGGCGGGAGGCGGACCTGGCGGACGCCTACGCGCGCCTCACCGGCGGCGCGCGGGCGGACGCGGCGGCTCCCCGGCGTGGAGGCGGAGGCGGTGGGGGTGGAGGCGGCCGGGGCGGCGGAGGGGGCGGATGAGCGCGGCCGGGGCGCGCGTGCTGCGCGAAGTGGCGCTGCGGGGCGCGCGGAAGACGCTGCGCCGGCCGGTGCCGCTGGCGTTCTCGTTCGCGCAGCCGCTGGTGTGGATGCTCGTCTTCGGCTTCCTCTTCCAGCGCTTCGCCCTCTCCGCGCCGTACGCCGGCCGGCCGTACCTGGACTTCCTGCTCCCCGGCGCCTGCGCCATGACGGTGCTGTTCGGCGCCTCGCAGGCGGGCATCGAGCTGGTGCGGGACCTCCAGACCGGCTTCGCCCAGCAGATGGTGCGCGCCTCGTCCCACCCCGCGTGGATCCTGGGCGGCAAGGTGGCCGGGGACGTCGCGCGCCTTCTCCTGCAGGCCTCCGTCGTGGCCCTGCTCGGCGCCGCGCTGGGGGCACGGCTGCGGCCGGACGCGGGGGCGCTCGCCGTCGCCGTCCCGGGCCTGGCGCTCTTCGCCACGGCGTACGCCAGCCTGTCGTGCTGGATCGCCCTGCGCACGCGGGCGCCGGAGGGGATGGCGCTCTTCGTCCACCTGGTAAACATGCCGCTCCTCTTCACCAGCACCGCGCTCGTCCCCGCGCGGCAGATGCCGGACTGGCTCGCCGCCGTGGCCGCGTGGAACCCGCTCTCCGCCGTCGCCGACGCGCTGCGCGGCGCGCTGCTCCTGGGGACCGCGCCGCACGCCGCGCGGCTGCTCCTCCCGCTCGCGGTGCTGGCGGCGGCGCTGTTCGCGCTGGCGGCGTGGACGCTGGCGCGCGCGGGGGAGGAGTGATGCGCGCCCTCCGCCGGATCGTCCTGGCGGCGACGCTCCTCCTCGGGGGCTGCGCGCGCCCCGACGGGGCGATGGGGGACCAGCGCGAGGTGCTGGTCTTCGCCGCCGCGTCGCTGCGAGAGGCCCTGACCGAGGCGGGCGCGGCCTTCACGGCGGAGACGGGGACGCGCGTGGCCTTCAACTACGCCGGGAGCAACGACCTGGCGCACCAGATCCGCGCGGCGCCGCGCGCCGACGTGTTCGTCAGCGCCAGCGTGCGCTGGATGGACGAGGTGGAGAAGGCCGGCCACGTGGTCGCCGGCTCGCGGCACGAGCTGCTCACCAACGCGCTGGTGGTGGTGGCGCACGCGTCGTCGCCGTGGACGGCGGCGGAGCCCTGCGCGCTGGCCGCGCTGCCGTTCGAGCACGCCGCGATGGGCGACCCCGACGCGGTGCCGGCGGGGACGTACGCGCGCGAGTGGATGCGGGCCACCGACTGCGGCGGGCGCTCGCTCTGGGACGCGGTGAAGGACCGCGTGGCGCCCGCGCCCGACGTGCGCGCGGCGCTGGGGCTGGTCCTCTCCGACCCCGGGGTGATCGGGCTCGTGTACCGCACGGACCGCATGGCGTTCGCGGACCGGCTGAAGGTGGTGCACGAGGTGCGCGGCGGCCCGCCCATCCGCTTCGTGCTGGCGCGCATCTCCGGCGGCGCGGCGCCGGCGGAGGGGTCGGCGTTCGCGCGCTTCCTGGCGGGGCCCCGGGCGGGGGAGATCTTCACCCGGCACGGCTTCACCCCGGTCGCGGCGCCGCCCCGGTGAGCGAGGCCACCCTCGTCGTCCTCCGCGCCACGCTGACCTGGGCGGGGCTCTCCACGCTGATCGTGATGGTGCCCGGGACGCTGGCCGCGTATCTCCTGGCCCGGCGCGAGTTCCGCGGCAAGCAGGTCGTCTCCACGCTCTTCTCCCTGCCGCTCGTCCTTCCCCCCACCGCCGTCGGCTACCTGCTCCTGCGCCTCTTCGCGCACGACGGGCCGCTGGGGGAGCGGGCGCTGGGCTTCGACCCGGGGGTGATCCTGACCCCGCGCGCCGTCGTCATCGCCTGCGCGGTGATGGCGACGCCGCTCGTGGTTCGGACGGCGCGCGTCGCGTTCGAGGGGGTGGACCCGCGCTACGAGCAGATGGCGCGCACGCTGGGCCACGGCCGGGCGGCGACCTTTCTCCGCTTCACCCTGCCGCTCGCGAGCCGCGGGCTGGCCGCCGCCCTGATCCTGGGCTTCACCCGCGCCATCGGCGAGTTCGGCGCGACGATCATCCTGGCCGGCAACATCCCCGGGCGCACGCAGACGCTCTCCACCGCCATCTTCTCCGCCCAGCAGGCCGGCCGCGACGACGAGGCCGCGTTCCTCCTCTGGGTGGCCGTCGCCGCCGGCTTCGCGGCCGTGTACGCGGCGGAGCGGCTCGCCCGCGCCCCCGCGCCGGCGCGATGACCGCTCCCCTCTCCGTCCGCGTCCGCCTCCCCCTGGACCGTTTCGCGCTGGACGTGGACTTCACCACCACGCACCGCGTGACCGGCGTGTTCGGCGTCTCCGGATCGGGGAAGACCACGCTGCTGGAGGCGGTCGCCGGCCTCCGCCGTCGGGTGGAGGGGCGCGTGGCGCTGGGGGACGACGTGTGGCTGGACTCCGCGGCGAAGACGCGCGTGCCGCCGGAGCGCCGCGGGGTGGGCTACGTCCCCCAGGACTCCCTGCTCTTCCCGCACCTGGACGTCGCGGGGAACCTGCGGGCCGGACGCGGCCGCGCGGCGTCCGCCGGCGTGGACTTCGACGCGACCTGCGAGCAGGTGGTCGACGTCCTGGGCCTCGCTCCCCTGCTCTCCCGGCCGGTGGCGATGCTCTCCGGCGGCGAGCGGCAGCGCGTGGCGCTGGGCCGCGCCCTCTGCTCCGGCCCGCGCCTCCTCCTCCTCGACGAGCCGCTGGCCTCGCTGGACGCCGCCCTGCGCCGCCGCGTGCTCCCCTTCCTCCGCCGCGTCCAGGCGGAGTTCTCGCTCCCCGTCCTCCTGGTCTCGCACGACCCGGTGGAGGTCCAGGCGCTCTGCGAGGACCTGGTCGTCCTCCGCGAGGGGCGCGTGATCGCCAGGGGAGAGCCGCGCGCGGTGCTGACGCGGCCGGACGTCCTCGCGCTGGCCGAGGGAGAGGGGTTCGAGAACGTGCTCCCCGCGCGCGTCGTGGAGTCCGGCGGCGACACCACGCTGGTCCGCCTGGGCGAGGGCGCGGACGCGCCGACGCTCACCGTCCCGCGCGCCGGCCTCCCCGCCGGCACGGGCCTCCTCCTCAGCGTCCCCGCGGACGAGATCACGCTGGCGCTCGACCGCCCGTTCGGCCTCTCCGCCCGCAACGTGCTGCCCGCGACGGTGGAGTCCGTGCAGCCCGTCGGCTCGTCCCGCCTGGTGACGGCGCGCGTCGCCCCGGACGTGCCGCCGCTGGTGGCCGAGGTCACGGCGGACGCCCGCGCCGAGCTGCACCTGCGCCCCGGCGTCGGCCTCTTCCTGCTCATCAAGACCTCCGCCGTCACCGTCTACCCCGACGCGGAGGAGGACGGCGCGACCGCCGCCTAGCCCGCCGTCCGCCGGCGACGGGGAGGACGGAGGAACGCCCTCCGCCGAACGTGACGAAGGCCCGGAGCGTCGCTCCGGGCCTTCGCCGTCCCCTGCGCCTCGGCCGGAGGTCAGTGCCGGTGCCCCCGGCTCCCCGCGCGGCTAGACGCCCCCTCCTGCCGCGCGCGCAGCAGGTCCGGGTACACCTTCAGCGTCTGCATCATCCCACGCTCCTCGTGGCCCAGGATGTGGCAGTGCATCACGTACTCGCCCGTGAAGTCGGTGTACCTCTGGGTGAGGACGATGTACCCCTCGGTCACGATGTACCCGTTCGAGTCCACCGTGGGGGCCGGGAGCGGCACCACGTCCAGCCAGATGGGGCTCCCGCCCGGAGCGGCCGCCGCGTTGAGCTGTGCGTACAGCGGCTGGTACTGGTCCGCGGCGGACGGTGCGAACGCCTGGTTCACCTGGAACGGGTTGATGTGGATGTGGAACGGGTGGTTGATCTGCTGGGAGCTGCGGTTGATCACCTTCCACGTCTGCGTGGTGTTGAGCAGCATGGGAAGGGCGGCGCCCGCCGAGTCGCTGGGGATGAACACCGTGTCCGGGTTGAAGCGCTGGTACGGCGTCGCCTCGCTGCCCAGGTAGAAGCGGGTGGGCGCGCCCGGGGTGCTGTCGGTGAACACCACGTACACGGTGTCGTTCGCCGGCGTCAGGTCGGCCAGGAAACCCGGGAGCGCCGGCAGGGTGGCGGGGAGCGTGGTGTTCACCGTCTTGCCGTCGTCCACCACCTGCACGTAGAAGATCGTGTCCGGGGGCGCCGCCTGCGCGGCGCCCAGCTTGGGGCCCCCGCCGCGGCCGCCGCCCGTGCCGCCGCCGGCGCGGGAGCCCGGCTGGCGGTTGCTCCCCGGCCGCTCGGCGCCCACCGGCCGCAGGTGGAACAGGTGCAGCCCCGGCGTGGGGGGCGCCTTCACGAACACGTCCAGCCGGTTCCCGGGGGAGACCAGGAGCTCGCCGTCGGGGCGCGAGGTGCTGTAGTTGCTCGGCGCGAACTGCACCCCGTCGCGCGCCACGTCGAAGACCTGGGGCTCGTTCACGTCGTCCACGTCCACGAAGCCGATCACCGCGTTCTTGTTCGGCTTCACGTCCTCGTTCACCAGCCGCCAGCGCTGCACCTCGTTGGGGCGCATGACGATGGTGGGCCGGTACTGCCCGTTCACCAGGTTGGGAGTGACCTTGTTGAAGGCGATCAGGTTGACCGTGGTGTCGATCTGCTGGATCCCGATCAGCCGGTCGCGCATCCCCAGCGAGTCGGTGAGGCTGTCCAGGGCCCCGCCGTGGACCAGGAACGCCCCCGACATGCCGTTCAGCACCTGGATGGCCACCGACCCGTGCTTGTGGGGATGGTACCAGTGCGTCCCCGGCGACTGGTTGTGCGGGATGCGGAAGTCGTACTGGAAGGTGCGGCCGGGCTGGATCTGCAGCAGCACGTCGTCGCCCAGGGAGTCGGGGGTGACGTGGAAGCCGTGGTAGTGGATGTTGGTCCAGTTGGGGCCGTGGAAGCAGTCCGGGAAGGTGTCCACCGGCGGGTTCCCCGTGGTGCCGCCGTACTTCTGGCAGACGACGTTGCCCGCCACCGTGTCGTTGCCGGCGGTGGGAAGGTTGTTCACCAGCTTCAGCAGCACGCGGTCGCCCGGCCGCACGTGCAGGGTGGGCCCGGGGAACGCGGGGGTGCTGTCCGCCAGGGGCCGCCCGTCGACCTCCCACACGGAGTAGGCGCGCAGGCGCCACGTGACGGAGCTGTCCCGCTGCACCGGCACCTTCAGGTTCGCCCACCCCACCGCCAGCGTGACGTTCAGCACGCCGTTGCGGGAGTAGACGTCGCGCGGCTGGCGCAGCGTGTCGCCGGTGATCGCCGGCGCGGGGTTGGGCGGGACGACGATCCCGGGCTCCACCGGGGGGATGCACGCCGGCAGGGCCGCGAGCGCGGCCGAGGCGAACGCCGCCAGGAGGGCGGTACGCATGCGGGGAACGGGGTACGGACGGGGCAAGCTCATGCGGCGACTCCGTGCATGGGTGGGCGACGGGCCTACACCACCTCCGGAGGGGGCTCCGGGCACTACGAACCGCGACTGCGTGGGGGCGGCCGGGGAAGGAAACCGGCAGGGGACATAATGTGGTGGGAGCGGGACGTCCGCAACGGTCGCGACGTCCCGCGCGGTGCGCGCGCTGGCGTCAACCGCCCGGCGCGGCCTCCTCCCCCGTCTCCACCGCCGCGGCCACGCTGGCGGTGACCTCCCGGGTCGGACCGTCCGCCGCGATCTCCGCCAGCACGTCCGCCGCCACGCTCCGCAGCAGCGCGTCGCGCTCGTCGTTCAGCGCCACCCGCGCGGCGCGGAAGCGCAGGCCGGAGCGCTGGCAGGCCAGGTCGCACACGCGCAGCACCCGCGCGACGGACTCGCCGTCCAGCGCCACGCGCGAGCTGGTGAGCGGCGGCGCCACCTGGTCCCCGCGCTCGTGCGCCTCCAGGATGGCCTGGGTGCGGGCCAGGGTGGCGGCGCGCGCGTAGAGCTCGATCGCCATGTCGGCGATGCGGGCCACCACGAACTGGCGCTCGACGACCTGGCGCCCGTGCCGGCGGATCACGCGCTCCACGGCGATGCGCAGGTCGCGCGTGTGGTCGGTCAGGTAGTCGAAGTGGCGGCGCAGCGAGGGGTGCAGGTCCACGTCGATCGACGGCTCCCCGGCGCCCAGCGCGAGGCGGACCCGCCCGCCCGCGAACTCGCCCAGCAGCCCCAGGCCGGCGATGGGGTGCCGCAGCGCCTCGCCGATGCGGCGCAGGTACTCGCCCGGCTCCTCCATTCCCGAGAGGCCGACGAAGAGGCGCAGCACCTCGTTGGTCCCCTCGAAGATCCGGGTGATGCGCGCGTCGCGGTACATTCGCTCGTACGGATAGCCCTTCACGAAGCCGCGCCCGCCGGCGATCTGCACCACCTCGTCCACCGCGCGGTCCAGCGCCTCGCTGCACCACACCTTCGCCGCGGCGGACTCCAGCGCGTAGTCGACGTCGCCTCGATCCGCCAGGCCCGTCGTCAGGTACGCCAGGCTCTCCGCCGTGTACGCGTCCGCCGCCATCGCCGCGATCTTCCCCTGGATCAGCTCGAACTCCGCGATGGGGCGGCCGAACTGCCGCCGCTCGGCCGCGAACTCCGCCGCCAGGCGCACGCAGCGCTTCACCCCGCCCGCCGCGCCCGCGGAGAGGCCCTGGCGGCCGGAGTTGAGGATCCGCATGGCCAGCTTGAACCCCTCCCCCACCCCGCCCAGCACGTTCTCCGCCGGCACGCGCACGTCGCGGAAGCGAAGCTCCGTCTGGTTGCTGCCGCGCGCGCCCATCTTCCGCAGCGGCTCGCCGCGCTCGAAGCCCTCCATCTCCGGCGTCAGGATGAACGCCGTCACCCGGTCCACCGTCCTGCCGTCGCGCTCCACCGGCGTCTGCGCGAAGGCCACGATCGTGCGGCTGAACGAGCCGTTGCCGATCCAGATCTTCTCCCCGTTCAGGATCCATCCGCCCCGCCCGTCCGGCTCCGCGCGGCTCTCGATCCCCTGCGCGTCGCTCCCCGCGCCCGGCTCCGTGAGCGCGAACGAGGCGAACCACTCGCCCGTGGCCGCCTTCGGCAGGAAGCGCCGCTTCTGCTCCTCCGTGCCCGCCAGCACGATCCCCTTGGTGCCGATGGAGAGGTGCACGCCCAGGATGATGCCGAGGCCCACGTCGTAGCCGGTGATGGCCTCGAAGACGCGGCAGTACGCGCTCTGGGAGAGGCCCATCCCGCCGTACTCCCTGGGGATGGAGATGCTGAACAGGCCCATTCGCGCCAGCTCCGCCAGGACTTCGGGGGGCACCTCCTCCTCCTCGTCCACCTTCTCGCGGTCCAGCGCGCGCGCCAGGTACTCCATCACCTGGGCGATGAAGGCCGTGACGCGGGCGTCCTCCTCCTCCGTGAGCCGCGGGTACGGCAGGAGGATCGACTCGTCGATGGTGCCCCGGAAGAGGGCGCGGGTGAACGACTCGCGTGCGTCCGTCATGGGTTCTCTCTCCGAGTGGTCGTCCGCCTGCCGTCGTCCTCCACGGGACGGGGTTCCGGCGGGCTCGCGGTACGCGCCGCAGCCACGTTTTTCCACGCGGAGACGCGGAGGACGCGGAGACGCGGAGAACTACAGGAAGCAGTTGCCGTTTCCGCGTCTCCGCGTGAGACATCGCCGCCTGCCGTGCGCGACGTCCCGCGCGGACACCGGATGGCGTCCCCTTTCGCACAACCTGCACCGCGGGCCCGATCAAAGCGAGGGCGGCCCCTCGCGCACCGCTCCTCCCTTCGCATGGGCGGATGTGGCGCCGGCAGGATGAGGACGTTGTGCCGGAGGGACAAGGTTCTCACCCGGCCACCTTCGATGTTTCACGGACCGAACAGCGTTCCACGGGCTCCTGACGACGTTCCACGGTGCTCTCCGGCGTCCACGCGAGCACCTCCGTATAGGGAAGAATCCCTTCCCCGCGTCAGGCGATCACCGCGTATACAGTGGATTGACATAGAGTTAGCGATCAGCTATATTAGATGCACGAGACAACGAGGGGCCTGCCCCGAAGGTGTCCTGGCCGCGGGGTGGAGCAGCCTGGTAGCTCGTCGGGCTCATAACCCGAAGGTCGCGGGTTCGAATCCCGCCCCCGCTATGAAAGATCGGGCGCTCCCGGACCACGGTTCGGGGGCGTCTCGCGCGAAGAAGGACGCGGAGGGCCGTTTCGGACCTCCGTTTCTCATGGAGAGGAAGGAAGATGCGCACCAATCGCCTCGATCGTTCCAACCTGCTGGTGATGGGCGCCATGGCGGCCTTCGCCGGTGCCGGCCTCGCGCTGGCGAACGGTCCGGACCGCGCGGACCAGGCGCGCGCCGAGCTTCCGGTGCGCCCCGCGGCTGCGGCTCCCGCTGCCCCCGTCCAGCCCGTGATGCAGACCGCGCGCGCCGTGCTGAACGGCGTGGGCGTGCAGAGCGGCGCCGAGGAGGCCAGGGTCGCCAGCGCGCTGTCCGCCCTGCAGAAGCACGTGCGGAAGCAGAGCGACCCCCGGGCGCTGCGGATGGCCTTCAACGCGTACTACGCGTACAAGGCAGAGAACCCGGAGCAGGTCCGCAAGCCGTACCTCTACTACGTGGACTACGGCCTGGGCGCCCGCACGCCCCGCGGCTACGTGTTCGACATGGAGAAGCTGAAGGTGGTCGACGGCCCCTTCACCGTGGCCCACGGCCGCGGCTCCAAGCCCACGAGCGACGGCGTGCCCACCCGGTTCTCGAACCGCGAGGGGAGCTACGCGACCTCGCTGGGGCTGTACCTGGCCCAGGAGACGTACACCTTCTCCGGCAAGATGGGCGGCCGCCACTACAGCTCGGTGGGCCTGCGCCTGCGGGGCCTCTCCGGCCGCTTCAACAGCGCGGCCCGCCAGCGGAAGGTGGTGGCGCACGGCGCGCCCTACGTGACCGCCGACCGCGCCGGCCGCAGCGAGGGATGCCCGGCGGTGGAGCCGGCCCGCGCGCGGAGGCTCCTGCCCAAGATCGGCAACGGCGGCCTGGTGTTCCTCTTCTCGCCGCTCGACCGGACCTGGCTGGCCCAGGACCCGTGGGCCAACGCCGACCGGAACGGCTGATTCGCCGTCGGACGGCGGAGGAGATGGATGGAGACCCGGCGGGGACGCGATCCCCGCCGGGTCTCTCCGCATCCGCCTCTCGGAGGGCGTCGAGGACGCGTCGTCCTCCCCCGCCCGGTGCGAAATTCGCGGGGCCGCGTGGATGCCAACGAGACCTCCGCCTCTCGCACGAGCGACGCCCGATGGAGCTGACCGGGATCCACCACGTCACCGCCGTCTCCGCCGACATCTCCGGCAACCACCGCTTCTACACGCGGGTGATGGGGATGCGGCTGGTGAAGCGCAGCGTCAACCAGGACGACGTGAGCGCCTACCACCTCTTCTACGCCGACGCCGTCGGCTCGCCGGGCACGGACCTCACCTTCTTCGACTGGAGCATGCCCCGCGAGCGGCGCGGCACGCGCTCCATCTCGCGCACGTGCCTGCGGGTGAGCGGCGGCGAGACGCTGGCGTGGTGGGCCGCGCGGCTGCGCGAGCAGGGCGTGGCGTCGTCCGAGATCGCGGAGCGCGACGGCCGCCCGACGCTGGACTTCCAGGATCCCGAGGGCCAGCGCCTCTCCCTGGTGGACGACGGCGGCGCGGGCGATCCACCGGTGCCGTGGGACGCCGGCCCCGTCCCGCCCGAGCGGCAGGTCCGCGGCCTGGGCCCCGTCGTCCTGAGCGTCCCCGAGCTTCGCCCCACCGACCACGTCCTGCAGCGGGTGATGGGGATGCGCCCCGCGCGCGACTACCCCCACCCGGACGACGCGCGCCACACGATCCACGTCTACCAGATGGGCCCGGGAGGCCCGCACGCGGAGCTGCACGTCGCCGTGCAGCCCGACCTGCCCGTCGCCCGGACGGGCGCGGGCGGGGTCCACCACGTGGCCTTCCGCACGCCGACGGAGGAGGAGTACCACGCCTGGGCGTCGCGCCTGGACGGGATGCGCGTCCCCAACAGCGGCGAGGTGGACCGCCATTACTTCCGCTCGCTCTACTTCCGCGAGCCCAACGGCATCCTCTTCGAGATCGCCACCGACGGCCCCGGCTTCGCCGTCGACGAGGACGCCGCCACCCTGGGCCAATCCGTCGTCCTCCCGCCCTTCCTGGAGCCGCGCCGCGAGTCGATCCTCGCGGGGCTGAAGCCGATCGGCTGAGGGCGCGGGTCGGGCGGACGTCGCAAGCCGCTGCTACGAACTCGGGACGCGGAGTTCGCGGAGGAAAACCGACCGTGGTACTCCGCCTACTCCGCGAACTCTCCGTTCGACTCCGCGGTTCTTTTCCCTGACTCGGCGCCGGCGGCTCGCGAAGTCCGGCGCGGAAACGGATCCGAAGGTGGACGACCGTTGACGCAGGGGCGGAGGACGACTATCGTTGTAGAGTTATTGAACACCCGTTCAACCGCTCTCCCGAGGCCCCTCCGAATGACGAGACCCGCACCCACCGGCGCCGACCTGCACCGCGCGATC
Source organism: Longimicrobiaceae bacterium (assembly GCA_030146875.1). Lineage (GTDB taxonomy): Bacteria > Gemmatimonadota > Gemmatimonadetes > Longimicrobiales > Longimicrobiaceae > JASLAX01. The sequence continues at coordinate 7,493 of JASLAX010000062.1, read as the reverse complement.
GCCGTCGCGCGGCTGGTGGGCCACGCGGTGGAGCCGCTGGCGGACGTGGTGGAGGACGTGCACGGCCGCGTCGTGCGCCTGCCGCGGCTGCGGGCGCAGGGGCCACCGGTGCGCACGCGCGGCATCACGGGCATGGTCTACCGCAGCGTGCGGCGCGTGGCGCGGGAGACGGGCCGTGTGCTGCGCGCCGTCGGCGGCGGAAGGGCGGACCTTACACCGACGCACGTACGGCGGGGCGCCGCCCTGCGCGCGGTGCTGAACGGCGTGCTGGGCCACCATCTGGCCGCGGCCAGCTCCCCCCTCGCGCTGCCGATGGCGCTGCGGCGGGGCGGCACGGCGCTCGCCCTGGACCGTGAGTCGCTCTCCGCCGCGATCCCGGACGCGACCGGGCGCATCGTCGTCCTCGCCCACGGCCTCTGCATGAACGACCTGCAGTGGAGGTGGCGCGGCGTCGACCACGGCGAGGCGCTGCAGCGCGACCTGGGCTACACCCCCGTCTACCTGCACTACAACACCGGGCTGCACATCTCCTCCAACGGCCGCGCGCTCGCCGGGCTGCTGGAGGAGATGGTCGCGGCGTGGCCGGTGCCGGTGGAGCACGTCGCCGTCGTGGGGCACAGCATGGGCGGGCTGGTGGCCCGCAGCGCCTGCCGCTGCGCCGAGGAGGAGGGGATGACGTGGCGCGGCAAGCTGCGGAAGCTGGTCTTCCTGGCCACGCCGCACCACGGGGCGCCGCTGGAGCGCGGCGGCAACCGCTTCGAGACGGCGCTGGCGGCCGCTCCGTACGCCGCTCCGCTCGCGAAGCTGGGCCAGGTGCGGAGCGCCGGGATCACCGACCTGCGCCACGGCTCGCTGCTGGACGAGGACTGGCACGGCCGCGACCGCTTCCACCCCGTGGGCGACGTGCGCCGCCCCGTCCCGCTGCCGGAGGGGGTGGAGTGCTTCACCCTGGCGGCCACGCGCGCCCGCCACCCCGCAGACCGGCGCGGCCGGCTGATGGGCGACGGGATGGTGCCGCTGGCCAGCGCCCTGGGCGAGCACGCGGACGCCGCCCGCGCGCTGACCTTCGCGCCCGAGCGGCGGTGGGTGGCCTACGGCACCGGCCACCTGGACGTCCTGGGCCATCCCGAGGTCTACGAGCGAATCCGGGGCTGGCTGGCCTCCTGACGCCGCCGCCGCCGGGCGTCAGTCCCCGGCGGAGACGGCGGGCGTCCGACCGCGGAGCCGCTCGCCTCGCACCAGGGTACGCGGAGCCGGCTGGCGCTCCTCCACGAAGCCGTGCGGGTTTGCCCGGTGCCACCGCCAGGCGCTCTCCACGATCTCCCGCAGGTCCGTGCGGCGCGGGTGCCACCCCAGCTCGCGCCCGATCCGCTCGCTGGACGCCACCAGCACAGGCGGGTCCCCCGCCCTGCGCGGCCCGCTCCGCACCGGGATCGCGTGCCCCGTCACCTCTCGCACCGCGTCGATCACCTCGCGCACGCTGAAGCCGCGGCCGTTCCCCAGGTTGTAGGTGCGGCTCCCGCCATCCACCGCGCCCAGCGCCAGCGCGTGGGCGTCGGCCAGGTCCGCGACGTGGACGTAGTCGCGCACGCAGGTGCCGTCCGCCGTGTCGTAGTCCTGACCGTGCACCGTCACGCTCTCCCGCTGCCCCAGCGCCACCTGCAGCACCACCGGCACCAGGTGCGTCTCCGGCCGGTGGTCCTCGCCGTGGTCGCGCGACAGGGCGCCGCAGGCGTTGAAGTACCGCAGCACGGCGTGCCGCATCCCGTAGATCCGTTCCATCCACGGCAGCATGCGCTCCAGCGCCAGCTTGGACTCGCCGTACGGGCTCCCCGGCCGCACGGGCGCGTCCTCGTCGATGGGAATGCGCTCCGGCGCGCCGTACAGGTTCGCGGTGGAGGACAGGACGAAGCGGGAGACGCCGTGCTCGGCCGCGCTCTCCAGCAGGTTCAGCCCCGCGCGCACGTTGTCGCCCAGGTACAGGAAGGGGTTCTCCATCGACTCGCCCACCAGCGAGCGCGACGCGAAGTGGAGGATGCCCTCGGGCCGGTGCTCCGCCATCGCGGCATCCACCGCCCCCCGGTCCGCCAGGTCGCCGCGCACCAGCGTCGCTCCGGGGTGCACGGCGCCCGCGTGGCCGGTCGACAGGTCGTCGAAGACGACCACGTGGTGGCCGTCCTCCACCAGCCGCACGACGACCGCGCTCCCGATGTACCCCGCTCCGCCGGTCACCAGCAGCCTCACCCGCCACCCCCCGCCGCAACCGCTCGGGCTGTCCGCATCTGCCGTCCCCCGCGTTCGAGTGTGTGGGACGGGAAGCGCAATTCCACCACCCACGCGGGAACACGAAGCCCCCCAGGAAGCGCGGTGCGAAAGGTAGGGGTACGTGTTTCTGATGACGGACCGAACGCGCTCTGGTGGGATGCGATCCGCGGCCCGTGCCGGCACCGGGAACAGCCCGTCTGCAACGACGTACGTAGGCCCGCTTCGCGCACCTCCACGTCCGCCGGAGCCGAGACGAAGGCCGGCGATCCCGTGCACCCCACTCCCCTCGTGGGAGAGGGGCCGGGGGAGGGGTCTCGCGGCACCACCGATGCCCGCTGCCCTGCGTCCCACAGCCGACGACGACGTGGAGCAAGAGGCGCCCCCGGGCATGCTTCTCGCCGCCGCGCCTGCGCGAGCCCGTTCCCCGTCCTCCGCCAGGAGCCCGATGCCGTCCGCCGCCACCACACGCTCCACCCGGCCCCACCACCCCGCGACCGCGCCCGACCCGGCGGCCGGCGGGTCGACGCCGTCCCGGCGAACGCTCGTCGACGACGTGCGCTCGGTCGAGGCGGGGGCGTCCACGCACCCCGTGGACACCGCCGCGTCCGCGGACGTCGTGCGGTCGAGGGAGAGCGGAGGATCCGCGTCCGAGGCGGTCGGTCTGCCGTGGATCCGGGTGGCGGAGGGCGCGCCGTACTTCGTGACGGAGCAGGGGGAGGCGTGGACGCCGGTCGGGCACAACGACTCCATCACCTGGCCCAACCTGGAGCCGCTCTTCCGGCGCAAGGACCTGCCGGCGGTGGAGGCCCACCTGCGGATGCTGGTGGAGAGCGGCGTGACGGTGCTGCGGCTGATGATGGAGTACGCGCACCGCGAGCACCGCTACATCGAGCGTCCCGCCGGCGTCTTTCCCGCCAACATGGTGCGACTCTGGGACGACCTGTTCGCCCTCTGCGAGCGGGTGGGGATGCGCCTGCTGCTCACCCCGTTCGACACGTACTTCACCTGGGTGCGCTGGCCGAAGCACCCGTACAACGCCGCGAACGGCGGCCCCTGCTCCGACCGCACGCGCCTGCTCGTCTGCCGCGACACGCGCGAGGCCGTGAAGCGGCGCCTGGCCTTCGCGACCGAGCGGTGGGGGGCGAGCGGGGTGCTGTTCGCGTGGGACGTGTGGAACGAGATGCACCCCGCCCAGGGCGAGCACCGCTTCGACGAGATGGCCGGGTTCGTGGCCGAGGTCGGCGGCTTCCTGCGCGAGACGGAGGTGCGCCTGCACGGCCGCGCGCACCCGCAGACCGTCTCCGTCTTCGGCCCCGAGCTGCTGGTGAGCCCGCCGCTCCGCGAGCTGATCTTCCGGCATCCGGCGCTGGACTTCGCCAGCACGCACCTGTACGAGAAGGACACCATCGACGACCCGCGCGACACGGTGGAGCCCGCGCTGAGCGTCGGCCGGCTGATGCGCGACGGGATGGCGGAGATCGCGGACGGGCGGCCGTTCCTGGACAGCGAGCACGGCCCCATCCACCGCTTCAAGGACAAGCACCGCACGCTCCCCGCCGCCTTCGACGACGAGTACTTCCGCCACGTCCAGTGGGCGCACCTGGCCTCCGGCGGCGCCGGCGGGGGGATGCGCTGGCCCAACCGGAAGCCGCACGTGCTGACTCCGGGGATGCACGCGGAGCAGGCGGCCCTCTCGCGCTTCCTGCCGCTGGTGGACTGGACGCGGTTCCGCCGCCGCTGCCTGAACGACGAAGTGCAGGCGACGGGCGGCGCCCTGGCGGCCTTCGCCTGCGGCGACGAGTCGCAGGCGGTCGTCTGGCTCCTGCGCACGGACGCCATCGGCGGCGACGGGCGCCTGCGGACGGACGCGGAGCCGGTGCGCGCGGAGGTCCGCGTCCCCGGGCTGGCCGCCGGCCGCTACCTGGTGACGGCGTTCGACACCGCGCGGGGCGCCGTCCTGGCGGCGCGGGAATGCGACGGGGGCGGCGGAGGTCTCACCCTCGCGCCGCCCCCGTTCGCCGCCGACGTCGCCATCGCCGTGAGGCGCACCGGCTGAGGGCTACTCCTCCATCCCGGCGGGAACGCGGGCGCGCCGGCCGTTCTCGCCGGGGCGCTTCACCCCCGTCATGCGGTCGAAGGTCGTGAGCGCCTGCGCCACCACCTGGTCCATGTTGTAGTACCTGTACGTCGCCAGCCGGCCGACGAAGTGAACCCCCGGCGTGGCGTCGGCCATCTCCCTGTACTTCCGGTAGAGCTCGGCGTTCTCCGGGCGCGGCACGGGATAGTACGGGTCCCCGTCGTCGCAGGGGTACTCGTAGACGATGCTCGACCTGGGGTGCTCCTGGCCCGTCAGGTACTTGAACTCCGTGACGCGCGTGTACGGGTGCTCGTTGGGGAAGTTCACCACCGGCGCGGGCTGGAAGACGGGCTGGTTCACCGTCTCGTGCCGGAACTGGAGCGAGCGGTACGGCAGCTTGCCGTGGCGGAAGTCGAAGAACTCGTCGATCGGTCCCGTGAACACCGTCTCGCGGTACGGTACCATCCCCTCCACCTCGCGGTAGTCCGTGTTCAGCATCACCTTGATGTTCGGGTGCGCCAGCATCCGCTCGAACATGCGGGTGTAGCCGTGCAGCGGCATGGCCTGGAAGGTGTCGGTGAAGTAGCGGTCGTCCCGGTTCGTCCGCGTGGGCACCCGCGCCGTCACCGAGGCGTCCAGCTCCGAGGGGTCCATCCCCCACTGCTTGCGCGTGTAGTTGCGGAAGAACTTCTCGTACAGCTCGCGGCCCACAGCCGAGACCACCACGTCCTCGGAGGTCCGGATCTCCTCCCGCGGCTCGGCCACCTTGCGGAAGAACTCCTCCACCTCGAACGAGCTGAGGGAGAGGCCGTAGAGCTGGTTGATGGTGTCCACGTTGATGGGGATGGGCACCAGCCGCCCGTCCACGCTGGCGCGCACCCGGTGCTCGTAGGGCCGCCACTCCGTGAAGCGGGAGAGGTAGTCCCACACCTTCCGCGAGTTGGTGTGGAAGATGTGGGGACCGTAGCGGTGGACCAGGATGCCGTGGTCGTCGTAGTGGTCGTAGGCGTTGCCGCCCACGTGGTTGCGCTTGTCCACCACCAGCACGCGCTTCCCCGCCTCCGCCGCCAGGCGCTCCGCCAGCACGCTCCCCGCGAACCCGGCGCCCACGATCAGGTAGTCGAACATCATCCCTCTACCCCCGCGGCCATCGCCGCCCCGGTCTCCACCCCGCCGTCGCCGGCGCCCTGTCGGACGACCCGCTCCACCTCCCGCTTCATCCCCTCCCAAACGCTCTCCCAGCTCGTCGTGGCCAGCAGGTCGTCCACCCGCGCCTGCCACGCCGCGCGCTCCTCCGCCGTGCGCGCCATCGCCTCCTCCGCCGCCGCCACCCACTCGTCCACGGTGGATGCGATGGCGACCAGCCCCGTCCGCCCGTAGGTGCCCACGACGTCGCGTACCGGGGTGGAGATCGCCGGCCGGCCCGCGGCCAGGTACTCCGGCGTCTTGGTGGGCGAGATGAAGCGCGTGGAGTCGTTGAGCGCGAAGGGGAGCATCGCCACGTCCCACCCCGCCAGGTATCCGGGAAGCTCCGCGTACGACTTCATGCCGACGTAGTGCAGGTTCGCGCGCCGGGGCAGGTCCGCCTCGTCGATCTTGGCGGTGGGCCCCACCATCACCACCTGCCACCCCGGCCGCGCCGCCGCGATCCCGTCCACCAGCGCCAGGTCGATCCGCTCGTCGATGACCCCGAAGTACCCCAGGCGCGGCCGCGGCAGCGCCGCCTGGTCCGCCGGCTCCGTCTCCATGGTGCGCGCGCGGGCGAAGTGCGCCACGTCCACGCTGCTGGGGAAGAGGTGGACGCTGGGGTGCCGGGGCGCCTTGGCCCCGTAGAGGCTCGCGCCGCCGGTGAAGACCAGGTCGGCGCGGCCCAGGAGCTCGTCCTCGCGCTGCAGCAGCGCGGGGTGGGCGCCACGGAACAGCGAGAGCTCGTCCATGCAGTCGTAGACGGTGGCGACGGGGCTCAGGTGCCGCGCATAGCCCAGCGCCATGGGCGTGTAGCACCACAGGACGAAGCGGTCCACGTCGTGGACCGCCAGCGCCGCGTCGAGCAGCGCCCGCTGCGTGGGCTCCACGTCGTCCCAGGCGGTGCCGTCCTGCATGTGCATCCGCACCACGTGCACCCCGTCGGACTCCACCACCTCCGCCCGCGCCGGCTCCGGGCCCCACCGCGCCTCCTCCACGAAGAACACGCGGCGCTCCCGGGCGAAGCGGCTCAGCAGGTGCTGCGGGCGCTGCCACACGAAGTCCCAGCGCAGGTGCGACAGGCAGACGACGTCGTACGCATCCGCGCCGCACTCTGGCGAGGCCGAATATCGGGAAGAACCGCTGCGATCAACGCTGGGCGACAAAGGGTGCCGTCTCCTTGCGGGAGGGTTTCCGTACGGGCCGATCTTGTGACGCTCGGAGTCCGCGGACCGTCTTCCGGCGGAGCGAAGGAACGCGCTCGCGACGCGTCGGGCCCCGCCGGTGGGGGTGCCGTCCCGGCGCACCGCCCGTGCCACTCCTGGATCACGCCGGAAACAGATGACTTGGCGATGTCCGTGCCGCGGGGACGGACGGGCAGACGGCGTGCTCCTTGCTCCACCCGGCGGCGGCGGGACGCCGGACTCGGCGCTCCGCGAGCTCTCGTACCGTTCGGAGAGGCATAACCCATGAACATGATCTACCTGGCGGCCGCGGCGCTCGCGCTCGGGGCCACGGACGCACCGCGGGCTCCCGAAGCGCTGGCCGCGCCCGAGGACGCCGCGTTCGCCACGTTCCAGCAGGGGGGCGGCAAGGGCGGCGGTAAGGGCCAGCAGGCGGGCGGCGGGAACGGAGGTGGACGCCAGGGCGGCGAGGCGCGTGGCGGCCGCGGCGGGGGGAACGGGGGACGGCAGGGCGGCGAGGCGCGCGGGAGCCGCGGCGGCGGGTCCGGCAAGCGCGAGGCCGCGTCGCGCGGGTCCAGCCGCTCCGGCAGGAGCGGAGCCGAGGCGTCGAGCGGCCGGGGCCGCTCGGATGCGTCGGCCAGCCGCGGCTCGGGGCGCTCCACGGCGGAGCGTTCGTCCCCGACCGGGCACGCCCGCGCCCGGGAGGCGCTCGACGTGGCCCGCGGACGCGGCTCCGACCGCGCGGACGTGGCGCGCGCGGCGGCCATCCGCGAGCGCCGCAC
>JASLAX010000173.1 GCA_030146875.1 Longimicrobiaceae bacterium | reverse complement strand
GAGATGGTGATGCCGGGCGACAACGTGCAGATGGTGGTGGAGCTGATCACGCCGATCGCGATGGAGAAGGAGCTTCGCTTCGCCATCCGCGAGGGCGGCCGCACCGTCGGCGCCGGCGTCGTCACCGAGATCGTCGAGTAGCAACGGGGTGAACCGCGTGCGGTGGGGCGGCAGGAACGCCGCTCCACCGCTCGCCGTCTGATCTTCACGGAGGCCGGATCATGCGCGACAAGATCATCCTCGCCTGCAGCGAGTGCAAGGAGAGGAACTATCACATGACGAAGAACAAGCGCAAGCATCCCGAGCGGGTGGAGTACAGCAAGTACTGCCCGCGGTGCAATGTGCATCGGCCGCACAAGGAGACCAAGTAGCCTGGGCCCTCGCGGCGCTCCACGAGCGCCGCGCCCCGGCTGGTCCCCGTACGTCCGCGACTCACGTTCATCATAGCCCGGATCGAATGGCCGAAACGACCCGCACCACCGCCGTAGACTTCGTTCGCGAGGTCCGGGAGCAGATCGGAAAGGTGACCTGGCCCGACCGGGAGCAGCTCAAGAACTCGACCGGCATCATCGTCGTGTTCATGTTCCTGGTCGCGGGGATCATCTTCGTCATGGACTGGGTGGTCTCGGCGATCCTCAGCCTCGTTGCCGGCCTCTTCGGAGGTTGAGCGGCATGGCCGACGCACGCTGGTACGCGATCCAGACGTATTCCGGGCACGAGAACAAGGTCCAGCGCCTCGTCCTTCGCAAGATCGAGGAGGAGCAGGGCGAGCCCGAGGAGAAGCAGATCCAGGAGGTCCTGGTCCCCACCCAGGAGGTGGTCGAGCTCCGCAACGGCAAGCGCGTCACGGTCACTCGCAAGCTGTACCCGGGGTACGTGCTGGTCCGCATGGTCTACAACCAGCGGACCGCGCACCTGATCAGCAGCATCCAGGGGGTGCTCAAGTTCCTGGGCGCGGGCGCGGAGCCCATGCCGCTGCGGGACGACGAGCTGGCCAAGATCCTGGGGCAGGAGTCGGAGGCGGTCGCCGGCCCCGAGGAGCCGGTGGAGGTCATCCCCTTCAACGTCGGCCAGGTGGTGGAGGTGATCGACGGACCGTTCAACGACTTCAGCGGAACGGTCCAGGAGATCTACTCCGACAAGGGTAAGGTGAAGGTGGAGGTCTCCCTCTTCGGGCGGCCGACCAGCATCGAGCTGGACTACACACAGCTGCGCGGCTTCTGAGATAAGGTCGACCCATGGCGAAGAAAGTCACCGGATTCATCAAGCTCCAGGTTCCCGCCGGCGCGGCCAACCCGGCCCCGCCCGTCGGCCCCGCACTGGGCCAGCACGGCGTGAACATCATGGAGTTCTGCAAGCAGTTCAACGCGCGTACGCAGGGCCAGCCGGGGATGATCATCCCCGTGGAGATCACGGTCTATGCCGACCGCTCCTTCACCTTCATCACCAAGACGCCGCCCGCGGCGATCCTGCTGAAGAAGGCCGCCGGCCTGGACAAGGGCTCCGCGTCGTCCAAGAAGACGAAGGTGGGGACGGTCACCCAGGACCAGGTCCGCACCATCGCCGAGACCAAGATGCCCGACCTGAACGCGGCCGACATCGACGGCGCCATGCGCATGATCGCCGGCACCGCGCGTTCCATGGGGATCGAGGTCGTCGGGTAGCTTCGGCCACCCGGTGAGGCGGGCGGCGGCCTTCGGGGCGGCGCGCGCCAGGCAGGAGAAGCGGTGACGGAACGGACACGGGAGCGGGCTCCTGCCCTCCCGCGTCGGGTGCCCCAGGGCACGCGCCGCACGTTCCGGCACCCGTCCGAAGACCACCGTCGGCGATAGGCGACGCCCGGTGGGAGGACTCGCTCCATTCATCGCCTGAGGGGGTACATGCCCATCCACGGAAAGAAGTTCCGCGAGGCGCAGGCCCGCGTCCCGCAGGGGGCGGCTCTGCCGCCCGCCGATGCCGTGAGCATGGTGAAGGATCTCTCCTTCGCCAAGTTCGACGAGACCGTCGAGGTGGCGGTCCGGCTCGGCGTAGACCCGCGGCACGCGGACCAGATCGTCCGCGGAGCGGTCGTCCTTCCCCACGGAACGGGGAAGACCGCCCGCGTGCTGGTGATCGCCCAGGGCGACAAGGCTCGCGAGGCGGAGGAAGCGGGCGCCGACTTCGTCGGTGTCGAGTACGTTGCGAAGATCAAGGACGGCTGGCTGGACTTCGACGTGGCGGTCGCCACGCCGGACATGATGGGTCAGGTCGGCCAGCTCGGCCGGATCCTCGGTCCGCGCGGGCTCATGCCCACGCCGAAGGCCGGCACGGTGACGATGGACGTTGCCCGCGCCATCCGCGAGATCAAGGCCGGTAAGATCGAGTTCCGCGTCGACCGCACCGGGAACGTCCACGTGCCCATCGGCAAGGTGTCCTTCGAGCCCACGAAGCTCGAGGAGAACCTGAACGCCTTCATGGAGACGGTCATCCGCGCGAAGCCCCCCGCCGCGAAGGGGCAGTACGTCCGCGGCGTCACGGTGTCCAGCACCATGGGCCCGGGCGTGGCGGTCGACCACAACCTCTACCGCCGGGGCTGAGCGATGAAGAGACAGGAGAAGGACACTCTCGTCGACGAGCTCCAGCAGAAGCTGAGCGGCGCCAGCGCGTTCTACCTGACGGACTTCACGGGGCTGAGCGTGAAGCAGATGACGCAGCTGCGGGCTCGCCTGCGCAAGCAGGGGCTGGAGTACGTCGTGGTCAAGAACACGCTCGCCAAGCGCGCGCTGGACGGGCTCGAGCTTCCCGACGTCGCCGGGTTCTTCACCGGCGCCACCGGCCTGGTGATCGGCCGCGAGGACGCGGTGGCCGGCGCCAAGGTGCTGTCGGAGTTCGCGCGCGAGTTCGGCGACCGCCCGGCCGTGAAGGTCGGCGTGGTGGAGCGCAAGGAATACGGTCCGGAGCAGGTCAAGAGCCTCGCGTCGCTGCCTCCCAAGGAGGTCCTGCTCGCCCAGCTCGCCGGTGGCTTCAACGCCCCCATGGCGCGCCTGGTGGGCGGGATGAACGAGATCGTCGCGAAGTTCATCCGGACGGTGGCCGCCCTGCAGGAGATGCGCGAGGGCGCCGAGGGCGCTGGAGCCTGATCCAGGCGCCGATCCCGGGAGGCCCGGGGACAGGCGCTCGCCGGCACGGCGGAACGAACCGCCCGCGTCCGGCCATAGACAACCGGTTTTCGCAAAACTGACTTACCGCAACTGACACAGGAGTCGACAGATGGCGACCACTTCCCGCGACGAGCTACTCGACGCGATCGGCAACATGACCGTCCTCGACCTCGCCGAGTTCGTCAAGGCGTTCGAGGAGAAGTTCGGCGTGACCGCGGCTGCCCCCATGGCCGCCGCCGCCGCCGCCCCGTCGGGCCCCGCGGCCCCCGCGGCCGAGGAGCAGTCGGAGTTCACCGTCGTCCTCTCGGGCGCCGGCGAGAAGAAGATCCAGGTCATCAAGGTGGTCCGCGAGATCACCGGCCTGGGCCTCAAGGAGGCCAAGGACCTGGTCGACGGCGCCCCGAAGCCGGTGAAGGAGAGCGTCTCGAAGGAGGAGGCGGCCCAGATCAAGGCCAAGCTCGAGGAGCAGGGCGCGACCGTCGAGCTGAAGTAGCCCGGCCACCGCGGCCGGCCGGCGCGCCCTCCTCGGATGGGGACGGGCGCAGCCGGCCGGCACGGGGGGCCGGCGGGAGGCACCCGCTCTCCCGGCGCGCCCATACACCGGGACACCTCAGCCCGACGGCTCATGGATTCGAGGCCGACATCATAGCAGAACGGACGGTCCGCCACCCCGCCGAGGCTTCGGTCGGGGTCGTTTGCGCTTCTCGTCTTTTCCACGCACGCTGAGAGGGAGATCCACTTGGCAACGCTGCATAAATCGATCGTGTCTTTCGCGAAGCTGACCGCCGGGATGGAGCTTCCGAACCTCCTGGACGTCCAGCTGCGGGCGTTCGAGACCCTGCTCCAGACCGACGCCGCCGCACGCGAGCGAGAGGACGTCGGCCTCGAGCGTGTGTTCAACGAGATCTTCCCGATCACCGACGTCAACGGCAACTTCTCCCTCGAGTTCGTCCGCTACACGCTGGGCGAGCCGAAGTACGACATGGAGGAGTGCATGGAGCGGGACATGACGTACGCCGCTCCGCTCAAGGCTACGCTCCGTCTCGTGGTGTGGGAAGACCTGGGAGACGAGCGCCGTCCGAAAGACATCATCGAAAAGGAGGTCTACCTCGGTGACCTCCCGGTGCTGACGCCGCTCGGCACCTTCATCATCAATGGCGCGGAGCGCGTGATCGTTTCGCAGCTGCACCGCTCGCCCGGCGTGGTGTTCGAGGAGAACACTCACCCCAACGGGTCGAAGCTGTTCAGCGCCCGCATCATCCCGGTCCGCGGCTCGTGGGTCGAGTTCACCGTCGACATCCACGACGTGGTGGCGGTGCACATCGACAAGAAGAAGAAGTTCCCGGCCACCGCGCTGCTGCGCGCCGTGGGCTTCTCGCGCGACGTGGACGTGCTCGGCGTGTTCT
>JASLAX010000172.1 GCA_030146875.1 Longimicrobiaceae bacterium | reverse complement strand
ACGTCGGCCGTCGCGCGCGCGGTGCGGTCCCACGTGGCCTCCGCCGCGCGGGCGCGCCCCAGGCGCACCAGCTCGGCGCGCAGCGCGGGCTCGTCGTGGAGGCGGAGCACGGCCGCCGCGAGCGCGTCCGCGTCCTGCGGGTCCGCCAGCAGCGCCGCGCCGCCCGCCGTCTCCGGCAGGGAGGCGCGGTCGGACGAGACCACCGGCGTCCCCATCGCCATGGCCTCCAGCAGCGGCAGGCCGAAGCCCTCGAAGCGCGAGGGGAAGAGCAGCGCCTCCGCACCCGCGTACAGGCCGCGCAGCCCGGCGTCGTCCACCTCCTCCATCTCCACCACCGCGTCGGAGAGGCCGAGGGCGCCCGCCCGCTCCGCCACGCCGTCCCCCTCCGGGAACCGCTCGCCCGCGACGACGAGGCGCACGTCGGGAAGGCGGGACCGGACGCGGGCGAGGACCTCCACGGCGACCGCGAACCCCTTGTGGGGCTTGCGGTTGCCCACGCAGAGCAGGTACGGGCGCAGCGGCTCGATCTCCCTCCCCCCGGCGCGCGGGGACGCCTCGCCGCCCGCGAAGGCGGGGTCCACGCCGTTGGGGATCACCTGCACCCTGGGGGCGAGCCCGGGGTGCAGGGCCAGGAGGTCGCGCCGCCCGAACTCCGACAGCACCACCACCCGCCGGGCCGCGCCCGTCGCGCGCGCCAGGACGGCGGCGGCCAGGCGGCGCTTCCAGGCGGGGAACAGGTCGGGGAGGCGGAAGTGCGCCAGGTCGTGCACGGTGACCACCGCGCCCGGGAGCGCGGGGAAGAGCGGGACGTCGTAGTGCGGGAGGAACGCCGCGTCGGCGCGCAGCGCGCCCCGGGCCGCCAGCCCCGCCCAGGCGAGCTGGGCCCCGGCGCTGTAGAAGCCGTAGGGGAAGCGGACGGGGCGGACGGGGATCACCGGACCGGCGCCGGCCAGGAACGCGGAAAGCTCCTCCGGCCGGCCCAGCAGCGTCGCGCCGCCGAAGCGCCGGTCCCGGAGGAGCCGCGCCGTCACCTCACGAAGGTACCGCCCGATCCCCGACCGCGCGATCCCCCGTGCGTCCACCAGCAGCGTGGGGCGGTCCCCCGCCCCGCTGCCGCGGGGGCCCGTCAATACGCGCCCTCGCCGCTCAGGACCACCTTCACCGTGCGCACCATGATCTTCAGGTCCAGGAGCAGGGACCAGGTCTGGATGTACCCCCGCTCCATCTGGATCACGGTCTCGAAGTCGGTGATGGTGTTGCGCCCGCCCACCTGCCAGGGGCCGGTGATGCCCGGGGTGACCGTGAGCCGCTCGAAGTGGTGCGGCTGGTAGCGGTTGATGTCGCCCATCAGCGCCGGCCGCGGCCCCACGATGGACATGTCGCCCAGGATCACGTTCACGAGCTGCGGCAGCTCGTCCATCGAGGTGCGGCGCAGGAAGCGCCCCACGCGGGTCACCCGCGGGTCCTCGCGCAGCTTGAAGGTGCCGCGCTCGCCGTAGATGTTCAGGTGCCCCAGCTCGGCCTCGCGCTGCTCGGCGCCCACCGCCATGCTGCGGAACTTCCACATGGTGAAGGCCGTGCCCGCCAGCCCCACGCGCCGCTGCCGGAAGAAGACCGGGCCGGGCGAGTCCAGCCGGATGGCGACGGCGATCAGCAGGATCAGCGGCGAGAGCACGACCAGCGCGAAGGTGGCCAGGACCAGGTCCACGAAGCGCTTCACCAGCAGCGCCGGGAACTCCAGCCGCGCCGGGTGCAGCCGCATGACCGGGCAGGCGCCCACCCGCATGGGCTCCAGCCAGAAGTCCGCGTTCTCCACCGCCGAGGGGATCACGAACACGTGCGTCCCCCGGTCGAAGCACCAGGCGCTCACCTGCCGCATGATCTCCGGCGGCAGCACGGTGGCGATCAGCACCTCCTGCACGTTCATCCCGTCCAGCACCGCCGGCAGGGCCGACACCGCGCCCAACGCGGTGGGGTCGGGTCCGTCGTGGGGGCACAGGTGGCCCACCACGTACTGGTCGATGTTGCGGTCGTCGCGAAGCTCGCGGATGGCCCGCCCCACCTCGTCCAGCGTGCCGACGACCACCGCCCGGCGCAGGCCGATGCCGCGCACGTACGCCTGCCGCACGCCCAGGTCGGCCACCTTGCGCCCCAGCGCCAGCGCCAGGAACGACGAGGCCGCCAGCAGCGCCAGGAACGCGGGCGGCAGCGACAGGTGCGGCGGGAATACGGTCAGGCAGCCCAGGATCAGCATGGCCAGCACGGCCCCGGACGCCAGGCGGCGCCGGTCGCGCCGGGCGTCGCCGGGGTCGTACGCCGCCAGGGCGTTCAGGCCCAGCAGGAAGGTGGCCACGATCGCGGGCGCCAGCGGGCGGGCCACGGCCCACTCGGGCCGCGCGGCCGCCAGCAGCAGGACCACGCCCGCCAGCAGCGCGCCGTCCACGGCGTGCAGCGACAGCACGCGCGCCAGCCGCCGCAGCAGCGACACGGCCAGCCGCCGGTGGGTGATCTCCCTGCGCAGGCGCACGTCGTACGGAGGAATGCCCTCCGGGGGCCGCTGGGCGGTGCCCGTGCGTCTGGCGGCGTTCTCTGCTCGAATCATCGGTGTCCAGACGGTTTGCTGGGGGCGCTCGGGGCCTCCCTACCTCTCCTCCGGCCTCACCGGGCCGGCGCTTCCCCCCGCGGCGGCCGCGCCGCCGCCCCTTCCCTGCCCTCAACGTCCGCTCGTCCGATGTCCGCCCGCGTGCGCCTCGGCGACGCGGTCGCCCAGGTACCGGCGCAGCGAGTCGCGCCAGTGGGGGGCGGGAATGCCGACGACGGCCTCCGTCCGGGAGCAGTCCAGGACCGAGTACGCCGGGCGCGGAGCCGGGGCCTGGAAGGTATCCGACGGGACCGGCCGGAGCCGCGTGGGGATCGCCTGTGCCGCGAGGACCTGCTGCGCGAACCCGTACCAGCTTACAGGCTCGCCGCCGCCCGTTGCATGAAAGATGCCCGTCGCGGTCCTCTCCACCAGCTCCGCGAGGGTGGTGCTCAGGGAGCCCGTCCAGGTGGGGCGTCCCACCTGGTCGTCCACCACCTGCAGCTCGTCGCGCTCGCGCGCCCGCAGGGTGATGGTGTCCACGAAGTTCCGCCCTCCCGCACCGTACAGCCAGCTCGTCCGCACCACCGTCCAGCGCCCCGCCCGCCGCGCCGCGGCCTCCCCCGCCGCCTTGGAGCGCCCGTACGCATTCACCGGCGCCAGGGGGGCGTCCACGGGGTAGGGCTCCGTCCCGCGGCCGTCGAAGACGTAGTCGGTGCTGGGGTACACCAGGTGCGCCCCCGCCTCCGCGCACGCGCGGGCCACGTTCTCCGTTCCCAGGGCGTTGACGAGGAAGGCCTGCTCCTCGTCACCTTCCGCGGCGTCCACCGCGGTGAACGCCGCGCACTGCACCACCGCGTCGGGCGCGTCGCGCAGCAGCCGCTCCCGCGTGGCCGCCGCGTCGGTCACGTCCAGCTCGGCTCGCGTGGCGGGGAGCGCGGTGTGCCCGCGCGCCCGCAGCTCGGCGACCAGGGCGCGGGCCAGCATGCCGCCCGCGCCGGTCACCAGGACCCGCATCAGCCCCGCCGGGCGCGGGCGAGCTGGCGCGCCCAGTAGGTGACGATCATGTCCGCGCCCGCGCGCTTGATGGAGGTGAGCGCCTCCTCCATGGCCCGCGGGCCGTCGATCCAGCCGCGCTCCGCCGCCGCCACGATCATGGCGTACTCCCCCGACACGTGGTACGCGCAGACGGGGTACCCCGTCTCGCGCTTCACGCGGTGGATCACGTCCAGGTAGGCCAGCGCCGGCTTCACCATCAGCATGTCGGCGCCCTCCTCCACGTCGGCGCGCGCCTCCCGCAGCGCCTCGTCCACGTTGGCCGGGTCCATCTGCGCCGTGCGCCGGTCGCCGAAGCTCGGAGCGCTGTCCGCCGCGTCGCGGAAGGGGCCGTAGAACGCGGACGCGTACTTCACGGAGTAGGAAAGGATTGCCGTCTGCGGAAAGCCGAAGTCGTCCAGCGCGGAGCGGATCGCCCCCACGCGGCCGTCCATCATGTCCGACGGCGCCACCACGTCCGCGCCCGCGGCGGCGTGCGTCACCGCCGCCCGCGCCAGCAGGGGGACGGTGGCATCGTTGTCCACGTCGCCGTCCACCACGATCCCGCAGTGCCCGTGCGAGGTGTACTCGCAGAGGCAGACGTCGGTGATCACCACCAGCTCGGGCAGGTCGCGCTTCAGCGCGCGCACGGCGCGCTGCACGATCCCGCTCTCGGCGTACCCTTCGGTCCCCGCCTCGTCCTTGCGCCCGGGCAGGCCGAAGAGCAGCACGGCGGGGATGCCCAGGGAGAGCGCCTCCTCCGCGTCGCGCAGCAGCCCGTCTACCGAGGTCTGCTCCACCCCCGCCATGGACGCGACGGGGCGGCGGACGCCCTCCCCCTCCGTCACGAAGAGGGGGAGGACCAGGTCCGCGGGCGTCACCGTGGTCTCGCGGACCATGGAGCGGATCGCCTCGGTGCGGCGCAGGCGGCGCGGCCGGTGTGCGGGAAAGTGAGGCATCGTGTGCAGAACGTCGCTCAGAAGAAGATCGAGACACCGGCGCGGAGCACGGCCTCTCTCCAGCCGTCCCCAGCGTCGCCGCGCCACGCCGCGCGCGCCTCGGCCCCCCGCCCGAAGCGCCACGCCGCGTCCACCGCGCCTCCCCAGGAGACGCCGGCGCGGTCGGGCGCGTACAGGTTCCCGGCCACGAGCGGGGTGTTGAAGCTCGCGTCGGAGCGGTCGCGGCGGAACCCCCTGGCCTCCACCCGCACGCCCGGGACGGGAAGGTCCGCGGCCACGCGGGCGAGGAGTTCCGTCCCCTCCCCGCCCAGGGGGTGCCCCAGCGGCCCCGCGTCCGTCGCCCACCCGCCCGCGTGCGTCCCGTGCAGGTACCAAGGCGGGTTGCCGCAGCAGGGCTCGGGGAACGACGCGGCCTCCACCGCGGCTGAGAGCCACGGGAGCCCGGGCACCGCCGGCGTCGACAGGCCGACGACGCGCCCGGGGACGTCCCACCATCCGCCGGCGGCGTCCTCCGCCCCCCACTCCAGGTAGGCGGTGAGCGGAAGGGCGCGCTCCGTCGGCAGGCGCCAGCGGAAGTCCATCGCCACCACCTGGTTCTCGAAGTCGGCCGAGAGCAGGCCCAGCAGCATCTTCCCCACGTTGGCGGCGTTCGTGGGCGTGGTCACCGAGTCGCCGCCGAAGATGGACGCGCGGCTCACCGCCACCGTCAGCCGGGGGTGCGGGCGCAGCGCGCCGCGGGCACCCCACAGCCAGGGCCGCCCCGCGTGGCGCGGCTCGTCGGTCCGGCTGACGAACGTGTGGAACGTCGTCGGCCCCAGGACGCGCAGCAGGCCGGGGAGGCGCACCGGCCGCTCCGTCCGCAGCTCCACCCGCCCCAGCGCCGCGCTGGAGAGGACGACCCCGCCCCCCGCACCCGTCCCGTACCCGACCGCCTGCCGCCCCACGGAGAGGGCCATCGGTCCCGCGGACGCCGAGACCTCCCACCGCGGCAGCTTCGCCTCGCCGTCGAACGACGGCTCGGCGGATGCGGCCAGGCGCCCGCCCCAGGCGAGGGCGGCGCGGCCTCCCACCGTCACCGAGCGCGTGTCGCCGCGCTCCCGCGGCCCCTCGCGAAAGCCGTACAGCCCGCTCCCCGGCGCGACCAGCCCCTGCTCGTCCCACGCGGAGAGCCGCGCGCCGAGCCCCAGGACGCGCGGTCCTTCCGGCGCCTCCTCGCCGTCGCCCAGCCCCCGCATCTCCTCCGCCAGCCGCCGGCTCCACGCCTCCGCCGTCCGGACCAGCGCCGAGTCGCCGCGCTCCTCCGCCGTCGCCACCGCCTCGCGGAACGCGCGCGCCACCTGCGCCGCGGGCGCGGCGCGCTGGGCGGGGAACCAGCCGGGAGCGAGGCCGAGCGCCTCCGCCCGGTCCGCGGCGGCCACCGCCCAGTGCTCCGGCGGCAGGAGCGGCGACGCCTGCGTCCCCTGTCCCGCCAGGACGGCGGGGAGCACGGACAGCAGCGTGGCGGCGAGCAGCGTCCTCCCGATCATCCCCTCGCCTCTTCGGACCTGCGGATCGCCTCGACCAGCCCAGCGATGGTGTGCTCCTCCGCTTCCACGTCCACCGTCAGCCCCGCGTCGCGCGCGGCCTCCGACGTGATGGGCCCGATGCTGGCGACGCGCGCCCGCCCCAGGTCGGCACCGGCCAGGTCGGCGAAGTGCCGTACCGTGGACGCGGCCGTGAAGGTCACCCAGTCGACCTCCCCCGCCGCGAGGGCGCGACGGACGCCGTCCGCCCCGCTCCCGTCCGCCACCGTCCGGTACGCCGCCACCTCCTCCACCATCGCGCCGCGCGCCCGCAGGCCGTCCGGCAGCGCCTCGCGCGCCACCTCGGCGCGGGGAAGGAGGACGCGCGCGCCCTGCAGCGAGCCCGCCGCCGCGATCGCCTTCGCCACGGCCTCGCCGATGAAGACGTCGGGGACCAGGTCGGAGAGGATGCCGCGCGCCTCCAGCGCCGCGGCCGTCCCCGTCCCGATCGCCGCCACCCGTGCCCGGCCCAGGGCGCGGGCGTCGCGCCCGCCCGCTTGGAGGGCCGTCCAGAAGCGCTCCACCGCGTTGGCGCTGGTGAAGACGACCCAGTCCATCTCTCCCGCGCGGGCGGCGGCGTCGCGGAGGGGACCGGCGTCCGCCGGGTCCTCGATGCGGATGGTGGGAAGCTCCATCGTCTCCGCCCCCAGCGCCTCCAGCGCGAAGGAGAGCTCGCTCGCCTGCGCCCGCGCGCGGGTGACGACCACGCGCCGGCCGGAGAGGGGGCGCGCGTCGAACCAGCGCATCCGCTCGCGCAGCAGGACCACGTCGCCCACGACGACCAGCGCCGGCGCGCCGATCCCCGCCTCCTTCGCCAGTGCGGGGAGGGTGGCCAGCGTTCCCGTCACGGTCCGCTGCCGCGGGTACGTGCCCCACTCCACCACGGCGGCCGGCGTCTCCGCCCGGCGCCCGGCGTCGATGAGGCGGCGGAAGTTCTCCTCCATCCGTCCCACGCCCATGTAGAAGACGAGCGTGGCCGCGCCGTGCGCCAGGTGCTCCCAGTCCAGGTCGCTCTCCGGCTTGGTCGGGTCCTCGTGCCCCGTCGCGAAGGTCACGCTGGCGGCGGTCCCGCGCTGCGTCACCGGGATCCCGGCATAGGCCGGCGCGGCGACCCCCGCCGTGACGCCGGGGACCACCTCGAACGGCACGCCGGCCGCGGCGAGCGTCAGCACCTCCTCGCCGCCGCGCCCGAAGACGAACGGGTCGCCGCCCTTGAGGCGGACGACTGAGGCGTGCTCTCCGGCCATCCGGACGAGCAGGGCGTTGGTCTCCTCCTGCGTGCGCGAGTGGCTCCCCCCGCGCTTCCCCACGTACTCCAGCCGCGCGCCGGGCCGGCAGCGCTCCAGGATCGCGGGGGAGACCAGGGCGTCGTAGACGACGGCGTCCGCCCGCCCGATCAGCTCCGCCGCCCGGACGGTGAGGAGGCCGGGATCGCCCGGCCCCGCGCCGACCAGGAAGACGGTGCCGGGACGCCGCGCGTCAGGCCCCGGCACGCGACCTCGCCTCGTCCAGCAGGTCCTCCATCGTCCGCCGCAGCGCGATGCGCGGCTCCCAGCCCAGCGCCCGGAGCCGAGAGGGGTCGCCCTGGAGCAGCGGGACCTCCACCGGGCGGAAGCGCTCGGGGTCCACCTCCACCCGCGCGCCGGTCCCGGAGATCTCCACCATCCCCTCCACTAGGTCGCCGATGCGGTACGCGCGCCCGGAGCAGACGTTGTAGACCTCGCCGGCGTTCCCGGCGTCCGCGAGCAGCCGGTAGGCGCGGACCACGTCGCGCACGTCCAGCACGTCGCGGCGCGCGTCCAGGTTCCCCACCCGCAGCACGGGCGGGCCCGCCGCGTCCAGCGCGACGAGCTGATGGGCGAACGCCGGCAGGGCGAAGCGCGGGCTCTGCCCCGGGCCGGTGTGGTTGAAGCTCCGGGCGACGACGGCGTCCGCCTTCCCCGCCAGCACCGCCTGCACCGCGGCGATCTCGCCCGCGGCCTTGGAGGCGCCGTACGGGTTCACCGGGCAGAGCCGCCGGTCCTCGGCGATCGGCTGGTCCTCCTCCGGCACCACCCCGTAGACCTCGGCCGAGGAGACGAAGACGAAGCGCGCGGCGCCGCCCACGGCCGCCAGCAGGCGCAGCGTGCCGGTGGCGTTCACGTCCCAGGTCACCAGCGGGTCCGCGAACGACTCCGCCACCGAGCTCAGCCCGGCCAGGTGGAACACCACCTCCGGGCGCGCCTCGGCCACCGCCGCGGCGACCGACTCCGCGGACGTGACGTCCAGCGAAAGGGGGGTGGAGCCCTCGACGCCGCTCTCCCCGGGTCCCCACTCCAGCGCGCCCGCGTGGACCGTCCACCCGTCCTCCAGCAGCCCCCGGACCAGGTGGAGGCCGACGAACCCCGCCGCACCGGTGACGAGCGCGCGCACCCCTACCGCGCCGCCGTGGCGGCTCCGCCGCTGCGGGTCCGGAGCCGCTCTAGGTCCGCCTCCACCATCATGTGCACCAGCTCGCGGAACGACACCTCGGGCTCCCAGCCCAGCTCGTCCTTCGCGCGGGTGGCGTCGCCCACCAGCAGGTCCACCTCGGCCGGACGCATGAAGCGGGCGTCCTGCACCACGTGCTCGCGCCAGTCCAGGTCCAGGTACTGGAACGCCGTCTCCACCAGGTCCTGCACGCTGTGCGTGGCGCCCGTCGCCACCACGTAGTCGTCGGGCTCGTCCGCCTGCAGCATCAGCCACATGGCGCGCACGTAGTCGCCGGCGAAGCCCCAGTCGCGCTTGGCGTCCAGGTTGCCCAGCCGCAGCTCCTTCTCGTAGCCCAGCTTGATGCGGGCGGCGGCGTCGGTCACCTTGCGGGTCACGAACTCCAGCCCGCGGCGCGGCGACTCGTGGTTGAACAGGATGCCGCTCACCGCGTACATGTCGTAGCTCTCGCGGTAGTTGATGGCGGCCCAGTGCCCGTAGACCTTGGCCACCCCGTACGGCGAGCGCGGGTAGAACGGCGTGTCCTCGCGCTGCGGCACCGCCTGCACCTTGCCGAACATCTCGCTGGACGAGGCCTGGTAGAAGCGGATGCGCGGGTTGAACACACGGATCGCCTCCAGCATGCGCGTGACGCCCAGCGCCGTCACGTCGCCGGTCAGCACCGGCTGCGTCCACGAGGTCTGCACGAACGACTGCGCCGCCAGGTTGTACACCTCGTCCGGCTCCGCCTGCTGCAGCGCGTAGAGCAGCGAGTTCTGGTCGGTCAGGTCGCCGGAGAGCAGCTCGATGCGGTCCTGCACGTGCTCGATGCGCTCGAACGTGACGGTGGAGCTGCGGCGGGCCAGCCCGTAGACGCGATATCCCTTCTCGAGGAGCAGCTCGGCCAGGTAGCTCCCATCCTGGCCGGTGATGCCGGTGATCAGCGCTTTCTTCATGCTCTTTCGTGGCGGCGACCGCCGCGGCGGCGGGTGCGGGGAAGGGCGGCGTCCGGCAGCGCCGGACGAGCGGAAAACGTAGCCCGCGCCGCCGGAGGTGTCAACGAGCGCCGGCCCCGCCGGCACCTTGACCGTTCCCGCCGAAACGCTTATCTTCTACGGCTGTCACTCGCCCGATCCACGCTCAAGGAGACACCGATGGCCTTCTGCGCCGTTTGCGGAAAGGGCCCGCGCAGCGGGAACAACGTCAGCCACGCGAACAACAAGACCAAGCGCGTCTGGCGCCCGAACCTCCAGCCCGCCCGCATCGTGACCGAGAACGGCACGCGCATGAGGGTTCGAGTCTGCACGAGCTGCATCTCCGCCGGGAAGATCCGCAAGGCCGGGTGACGTCTGGTCCGGCTATGCGCGACCTCCACGAGGCGCGGTCACACGACATCGTGTGACCGCGCTTTCGCTTTCAGGGGGTTCCTCAAAAGGCCGCGCCTCGACCGAAGCCGCCGCGCGACGTCGAGCCCCACCCGCCGGCACCGCAGAGGAGGGGGCGCTCCCGGAGGAGAGCGTATGTCCGAGCGAAGCGAGTTCGCACCGACGGAGGGAGCGCCCCCTCCGGAGCCCCGCGCACCGAACGCCGACGGGCCCGATGGACAGAAACCAGAAGGCAGAAGGCAGAAGGCCCCGCCCCGGACGAACCGGAGCGGGGCCTTTCGACGATCTCCCGCCGAAGCGGGCGCCGTGCAGCCTACTTCGCCGCCGGAGCGGCCGCGGCCACCGGGGCCTCGGCGCGGTCCACCATCTCGATCAGGGCCGTCTCGGCGCCGTCGCCCTGGCGGAAGCCGGTCTTCAGCACGCGGGTGTAGCCCCCGGGACGGGTGGCGTTCGCCGGCCCGATGGTGTCGAACAGGCGGCGCAGGATCTCCTTGTCCTGGACCTTCTGCGCGGCCAGGCGGCGGGCGTGCAGGTCCCCGCGCTTGGCCAGCGTGATCAGCCGCTCCGCGAACGGGCGCAGCTCCTTGGCCTTGGCCACGGTGGTCTCGATCCGACCGTGGCGGAACAGCGAGACCGCCATGTTGCGCAGCAGCGCCTCGCGGTGCGAGGTCGTGCGCGTGAGCGCGCGGCCCTTGTTGCGGTGTCTCATCGTCTATCTACTCCTGGCTCGCGCCGTCGCCGACCGCGACGTCCTCGCCGTTGGTGTTCACGGTGTCGCCCGCGGACTCGGCCTCGGGGAGGATCCAGTACAGCGTGCCGTCGTCCGAGCTCTCCAGCGACGCGCCGAAGCGCAGCCCGTGCCCGGCGAGGAAGTCGCTGATCTCCTGGAGGGACTTCTTCCCGAAGTTGTCGATCCCCAGCATCTGCGCCTCGGTGCGCTGCACCAGGTCGCGGACGGTGTGGATGTTCTCCTTCTGGAGCGAGTTGCGGGAGCGGACGCTGAGCTCCGTCAGGTCCTCGATGGGACGGTTCAGCAGCTCCTGCAGGCGCGCCGGGACGGCCGCGCGGCCGGCCGGGGCGCTGGCGCCGTTGCCGGACTCCTCGCCCCACGAGCGGTCGGAGCGCCACTCGGGCGAGCCCCCCGCCAGGAAGGAGAGGTGCTCGATCGCCAGGCGCGACGCGTACTGCACCGCCTCGCGCACCTCGATCGCCCCGTTGGTCTCCACGTCCAGCACCAGCCGGTCGAAGTCGGTGCGCTGGCCCACGCGGGTCTCCTCGACCACGAAGTTCGCGCGGACCACCGGGTTGTAGACGGCGTCCACGCGCACCAGGTCGGCGGGCATCCCGCGCGGGATCTGGTGGTTCTCGGCCAGGGCGAAGCCCCGGCCCTTGTTCACGTACAGCTCGATCCGCAGGTCGCGGTCGTCCTGCATCTCCAGGATGTGGTGGTCCAGGTTGACCACCTCCACCGCCGGATGGGTGGTGATGTCGCGCGCGGTGACCGCGCCCGCCTTGGTGGCGCGGAGCTCCAGGATCGCCTCCTCGGCCGACTCGTCCATCTTCAGGACGAGCGCCTTGAGGTTGCGGATGATCTGGTGCACGTCCTCCACCACGCCCGGGACCGTCTGGTGCTCGTGCAGCACCCCGTCGGCCCGGAACGCCCACACCGCCGACCCGCGCAGCGAGGAGAGCAGGATCCGCCGCATCACGTTGCCGAGCGTGTGGCCGTAGCCGCGCTCGAGCGGGCGGAGGACGATCTGCCCGGAGCGCGGCTGCTCCGGCAGCCCCGGCATCTGCAGGCCGGTAAGATCGAGTTCCACTGAATCCCTCCGAGATAAGGACAGGATGCAGGAAAGGACCCGCCGGCAGGGGGACGTGGGCGTCCCTCCCGCCGGCCGGGCCCCGGCCCGCCGGTTACTTGCTGTAGAGCTCGACGATGAGCTGCTCCTGCACCGCGAGCGGGATGTCCGCGCGGGTGGGACGGGTCACCATCCGGCCGGTGCGCGAGCCCTCGTCCACCGCGAGCCAGCCGACCGTGGTCGGGCGGGTCTTGGCGGCGAGGGAGGCGGCCACGGGAAGGATGTCCTTGCTCTTCGGGGCGATGCGGACCTCCTGGCCCGGCGCCACCTGGAAGCTGGCCACGTCGACCGTGCGGCCGTTCACCTGCACGTGGCGGTGGTTGATGAGCTGGCGGGCCTCCTTGCGGGAGGAGCCGAAGCCCATGCGGTACACCACGTTGTCCAGGCGGCTCTCCAGCCCGACCAGCAGGTTCTCGCCGGTCACGCCCGGAAGGTGGGCCGCCTTCTCGAACAGGTTGCGGAACGGCTTCTCGGCGATGCCGTAGATGCGCTTCACCTTCTGCTTCTCGCGAAGCTGGTGCGCGTACTCGGACGCCTTGCGCCGGCGCGTCTGCGACTGGCCGTGCTGGCCGGGCGCGTACGGGCGGCGCTCGATGGGGCACTTGTCGGTGAAGCACTTGGTGCCCTTCAGGAACAGCTTCTGTCCCTCGCGGCGGCACTGCCTGCAGCTGGGACCGGTGTAACGAGCCATCTACCGTGATCTCCTGTCTCTGGTCGGATCGGCTTCTTCCCCCCTACGGTCCGAGGGTTTACACCGTGGTTGCCGCGAACGCGGAGGCGACGCCGGCCTTCTGCCGGCGTCGCCTCGCGCCCCGGAACGGCTCAGACGCGGCGCTTCTTGGGCGGCCGGCAGCCGTTGTGCGGGATCGGCGTGACGTCGCGGATCGAGCGGATGGCCAGCCCCGAGGCCGCCAGCGCCTGGATCGCCGACTCGCGCCCGGATCCCGGGCCCTGCACGCGCACGTGGACGCGCTTCATCCCCAAGTTCAGC
Source organism: Longimicrobiaceae bacterium (assembly GCA_030146875.1). Classification (GTDB taxonomy): domain Bacteria; phylum Gemmatimonadota; class Gemmatimonadetes; order Longimicrobiales; family Longimicrobiaceae; genus JASLAX01. The sequence goes on along the minus strand of JASLAX010000172.1, from coordinate 13,631 downwards.
GCCTCGCGGGCGGCCTGCTCGGCGGCCACCGTGGCGGCGAACGGGGTGGACTTCTTGGAGCCCTTGAAGCCCGCCTTGCCGGCGCTTCCCCACACGACGGCGTTGCCCGCCATGTCGGTGATGTTGACGATCGTGTTGTTGAAGGTCGCCTTGACGTGCGCGACGCCCTCGGCTTCTACGTTGCGCTTGGTCTTGGGACGACCGGCGCCCTGCTTCGGCTTGGCCATGCTCTGCTTTCGTGGGTGGATCGCGGCCTACCGCGACTTCCGGTGCTGCCGGCCGCCAGGAGGATCCGGACGGCCTGATCATCGGGCGGGACGCGGGAGCGTCCCGCCCGACCGGTTACTTCTTGCCCGGCTTCTTCTTGCCGGCGATGGCGCGGCGCGGGCCCTTCTTGGTGCGCGCGTTCGTGTGCGTCCGCTGGCCGCGCACCGGGAGACCCCGGCGGTGACGAAGGCCGCGGTACGACCCGATGTCCATCAGACGCTTGATGTTGCGGGCGATCTCGGAGCGCAGCACGCCCTCGACCCGGTAGCCGGCGTCGATGGCGCGACGGAGACGGTTGATGTCGTCGTCCGAAAGCTGGTGAACGCGCTGGTCCGGGTTGATCCCCGCCTCCGTGAGGATCTTCAGGGCGCTCGCCCGGCCGATCCCGTAGATGTACGTCAGGCCGATCTCGATCCGCTTCTCGCGGGGGAGATCGACGCCGGCAATGCGGGCCATCGTGCCTCTCCTGTGTTCGCCGTTCGCGTGAGCTAACCCTGGCGCTGCTTGTGGCGCGGGTTCTTCTTGCAGATGATGCGAACGATCCCACGCCGCTTGATCACCTTGCAGTGCTCGCAGATCGGCTTAACGCTCGCGCGGACCTTCATTGTAGCCTCGTATGGTCTAGATTGAACAGAAGCCTTCGAATTTACCACCAACTACCCGCCAGCGCAACCCCGCGCGCCCTCAGCCGGTCAGGATCCGGGGGCCCTCGGCGGTCACCGCCACGGTGTGCTCGAAGTGCGCGGAGAGCGCGCGGTCGGCCGTGACGACCGTCCAGCGGTCGGGCAGGGTGCGCACCGCGGCGGTGCCCGCGTTCAGCATCGGCTCGATGGCCAGCACCATCCCCTCGGCCAGCTTGAGCCCCTTGCCGCGGGTCCCGTAGTTGGGAACCTGCGGCTCCTCGTGCGGCTCGCGTCCCACTCCGTGGCCCACCAGCTCCCGCACCACGGAGTACCCGGCGCCCTCGGCCACCTCCTGCACCGCGGCGCCGATGTCGCCGATCCGGTTCCCCGGCCGCGCCTCGGCCAGCCCCTTCTCCAGCGACAGCGCCGTGACGTCCAGCAGGCGCCGCGCCTCGGGCGAGATCTCCCCCACCGGGAAGGTCACCGCCGCGTCCGCGTACAGCCCGCGCAGCTTCACGCCGCAGTCCACGCTCACCACGTCGCCCTCCACCAGCTTGCGCCGGGTGGAGGGGATCCCGTGCACCACCTCGTGGTTCACGCTGATGCAGAGGGTGGCGGGGAAGCCGTAGAGCCCCTTGAAGGCCGGCTCGGCGCCCTCGTGGTCGCGGATGTACCCTTCCGCGAACCGGTCCAGTTCGGCCGTGGTGCGCCCGGGGCGGATCTGCTCCGGGAGCACGCGGTAGAGCCCGGCGATGATCGCCCCGCCCGCGGCGATCGCGTCGATCTCGTCCGGCGACTTGAGGTGGATCAAGGCCTCAGGCGCCCCAGCAGCTCCGCCTGGACCTGCTCGATGGGCCGGTCCCCGTCCACGGTGTGCACGGGGCGTCCGGTCCTCTCGTAGAAGGCCACCAGCGGCGCCGTGGCGGTGCGGTACACCTCCAGGCGGTGCCGCACGGTCTCCTCGCGGTCGTCGGTGCGCTGCGCCAGCGCTCCGCCGCAGGCGTCGCAGACGCCCTCGGCCTTCGGCGGGTCCGTGTACACGTTGTACACGCGCCCGCAGTCGGGGCAGGAGCGCCGTCCGCTCATGCGCCGCACGATGGCCTCGTCGGGCACGTCGATCTGCACCACGGCGTCCACGCGCCGCGCGTGCTCGCCCAGGATCGAGTCCAGCGTCTCGGCCTGCGCGGCGTTGCGGGGAAAGCCGTCGAAGATCGCCCCCCCGGCGGCGGCCGGCGCGTCCAGCGCGTCGCGCACGAGCCCGAACACCACGCTGTCGGGAACGAGCTCGCCCGCGTCCATGTACCGCTTGGCCTCCAGCCCCAGCTCCGTGCCGCGCTTGACCGCGTCGCGAAGGATGTCGCCGGTGGCGATCTTGGGAACGCCGAGGCGCTCCGCGAGGAGCGCCCCCTGCGTTCCCTTGCCGGCGCCCGGGGCGCCGAGAAGGATCAGGTCCATTCCGCCGCCCCGGTCAGATGTAGCGCTGCTGGCGGCCGCGGAACTTCACCCGGCCCTTCTTCATGAAGCCGTCGTAGCGCCGCAGGAGCAGGTGCTGCTGCATCTGCTGCACGGTGTCCAGCGCCACGCCCACCACGATGAGCAGCCCGGTACCGCCCAGCACGCGGCTCAGGTCCGCCACGTTGAAGTACTCCAGGATCGCCGTGGGGATCAGCGCGATCATCGCCAGGAACACCGCCCCCGGCAGGGTGATGCGGGAGAGCACGCGGTCGATGTACTCGGCCGTGCGCGCGCCCGGCTTGACGCCGGGGATGAACGCCCCCTGCTTCTTCAGGTTCTCCGCCAGGTCGACCGGGTTGAAGATGATCGCCGTGTAGAAGTACGTGAAGAAGATGATGAGCAGCGAGTAGCTGACGTAGTAGACCCACGTCCCCGGCTGGAACTCCCGGGAGATGTCCCCGATCAGCTTGTTGCTCGTGAACGTCTGCAGCGTGGCCGGGACGATCACGATCGACTGCGCGAAGATGATCGGCATCACGCCGGCGGAGTTGACGCGCAGGGGCACGAACGACTTCTGCCCCTGCCGGATGCGCCCCCGCCCCATCACCTTCTGCGGGATCTGCACCGGGATCCTGCGCGCCGCCATGGTCACCGCCACCGTGGCGGCGATCACCAGCACCATCAGCACCACCAGCACGAGGAGCGACACGACCTTCACCTGCCCCAGCCGCGCCAGGTCGTAGGTGTTGATCAGCGCCCGCGGCAGCGACTCGATGATGGAGAAGAAGATGAGCAGGCTCATCCCGTTCCCGATCCCGCGCTCGGTGATCTGCTCGCCCAGCCACATGATGAACATGGCCCCGGTGACCAGGGTCAGGATCATCGTCATCCGGAAGCCCCACCCGGGCGACGGAACGCCGCCGGGAACCTGCGTCTCCAGGAACAGCGCGAAGCCATAGGCCTGGAAGATGGAGAGCACCACCGTGGCGTACCGCGTGTACTGCGTGAGCTTCTTCCGTCCGTCCTCCCCCTCCTTCTGCATCTTCTCGATGCGGGGAACGACGGTCGCCAGCAGCTGGAACATGATGCTGGCGGAGATGTAGGGCATGATGCCGAGGGCGAACACCGTGGCCTTCGAGAGCCCGCCCCCGACGAACATGTCGTAGATCCCGAACGCCGTCCCCTGCAGGTTTCCTGCGTACTCCCGGAGTGCGTTGACGTCGATCCCCGGCGCGGTGACGTGGGCACCGACCCGGTAGATGAGCAGGCACAGGAGCGTGAAGAGGATCTTCTCCTTCAGCTCCGGAATCCGGAACAGGTTCGCGATCGGATTGGACATCGTCAGGCGATCTCCTCCACCTTGCCGCCCAGCCCCTCGATCTTCTCGCGGGCCACGCGCGAGAACGCGTGGGCGGAGATGCTGATGACGCGGGTGAGGTCACCCGTCCCCAGCACCTTCACCGGGCGGCGGGCGTGGCCGATCAGCCCGTTCGCCTTGAGCGTCTCGGGCGTGATCTCGCCCTCGCCCAGCTGCTCGAGCTGGTAGAGGTTCACGACCTGGTACTCGACGCGGTTCAGCGGCGTGAAGCCGCGCTTGGGCAGCCGGCGCTGGAGCGGCATCTGGCCGCCCTCGTAGCCGGGCTTGCCGCCGCCGGGGCCGTGGTGGCCGGCGCGGGCGCGCGAGCCCTTGTGCCCCTTGCCGGCCGTCTTGCCGGTCCCGGAGCCGGGGCCGCGGCCCAGGCGCTTCGTGTCGCGGTGCGACCCCTCGGGGGCCCGCAGGTTGGAGAGGTCAGCCATTCGTCCCCTGCCCTTCCTCGTTCTCGGACACCTTGACGAGGTGGCGAACCTGGAAGACCATCCCCCGGATCGCCGCGTTGTCCTCGTGGATCACGGAGCGCTGGTGCTTCAGCCCCAGCGCGGCGAGCGTGCGGCGGTGCTTGTCGGGCGCGCCCACGCCGCTCTTGGTCTGGGTGATCTTGATCTTAGGCACGGGCGGCTCCCAGCATCTCCACCGTGATGCCGCGCTCCATCGCGATCTGCTCGCGGGTGGTGAGCGACTCCAGGGCGTCCTTGGTGGCCAGCACCATGTTGAACGGGTTGTTGGACCCGAGCGACTTGGTCAGGATGTCGTGCACCCCCACGCACTCCAGCACGGCGCGCACGGCGCCGCCGGCGATGACGCCGGTACCCGCCGTGGCGGGGCGCAGGAGCACCCGGCCCGCGCCGGACTCGCCGATGATGTCGTGCGGGATCGTGCCGTTGATCACCGGCACCTTGACCATGGCGCGGCGCGCGGAGTCGATCGCCTTGCGGACGGCCTCGGAGACCTCGTTGGCCTTGCCGGTGCCGATCCCGAACTTGCCCTGCTGGTCGCCCACCGCCACCAGCGCGGTGAACGAGAACCGCCGGCCGCCCTTCACCACCTTGGCCACGCGGTTGATGTGGATGACGTTCTCCTTCAGGTCGGACTCGCGCCCCTGGCCGCCCTGGCCGCCACGGCCGCCGCCCTGGCCGCCACGGCCGCGCTCGCCGCCCTGGCCGCCGCGGCCGCCGCCCTGGCCACCCTGGCCGCCGGGTCCGCCGCCGAAGCCGCCACCGGGTCCCCCACGGCCGCGTCCGCCGCCCTGACCGCCGCCTCTCTGCTCAGCCATTCGCCGCCTCCTAGAAGTCGAGGCCGCCCTCGCGGGCGCCCTCCGCAAAGGCCTTCACGCGGCCGTGGTACAGGTAGCCGCCGCGGTCGAAGACCACGCGGGTGATCCCCAGCTCGCGGGCCTTCTCCGCCAGCGCCTTGCCCGCGGAGCGGGAGGCCTCCGTCTTGTTGTGCCCCTCCGAGGCCTTCTGGCCCTTGAGGTCCGCCGAGAGGGTCGAAAGGCCCACCAGCGTGCGGCCCGAAACGTCGTCCACGACCTGCCCCTCGATGTGCTTCAGGGAGCGGTGGACGACCAGGCGCGGACGCTCGGAGGTGCCGTTGACCTTCCCGCGGACCCGCCGGTGGCGCCGCTCGCGGCGCTCGGGACGGGTCTTGATCTTCAGTCTGGCCATCGATCGGTTCCGTTTGAGTGACTATACGATGATACGCCGGGGGCTCGGGGGGCGGCTACTTGCCGCCCGCCTTGCCCGCCTTCCGGCGGATCACCTCGCCCTGGTACTTGACGCCCTTGCCCTTGTACGGCTCGGGCGGACGGAGCGACCGGATCTCGGCCGCCACCTGGCCGACCTTCTCCTTGTCGGTCCCGCTCACCTCGACCACGGTGGGCGAGACGGCGCGGAGCTCGATGCCCTCGGGGGCACGGTAGTCGATCGGGTGCGAGTACCCCAGCGCGAGCGTCAGCCCGAAGGGCTTGTTCTCCGCGCGGTATCCGACGCCGACGATCTCCAGCGTCTTCTTGAAGCCGGCCGTCACGCCCTCGACCATGTTGGCCACGAGCGTGCGGCTCAGGCCGTGGAGGGCGCGGTGCTCGGGGGCGTCGGAGGGACGCTCGACGAGCAGGTCGTTCTCCTCGCGGCGGATCACGACGTCGTGGTGCAGCGTGCGCGAGAGCTCCCCGCGGGGGCCCTTCACGCGCACGAAGCCACCGTCGATCGTCACGTCGACGCCGGCGGGAACGGGAATGGGGCGCTTGCCGATTCGGGACATGGTCGCCTCCCCCTACCAGACGATGGCGAGGAGCTCGCCGCCGACCTTGGCGGTGCGAGCCTCGCGATCGGTCATGATCCCGCGCGAGGTGGACAGCACGGCCATTCCCAGGCCGTTCCGCACCCGCGGGATCTCGGAGGCGCCCACGTACTGCCGCAGCCCCGGCTTGGAGACGCGTCGAAGCTCGCGGATGACGGGCTTCTCCTGGTAGTACTTCAGGTAGAGGCGCAGGACCTGTCGGTCCCCGTCGGCCAGGAGCTTGAACTCGTGGATGTAGTGGTTGTCCCGCAGAAGACGAGCGATCTGCGTCTTCAGCTTGGACGCCGGCATGTCGACGCGCCGGTGGCGGGCCATGCCCGCGTTCCGGATGCGCGTCAGCATATCGGCGATCGGATCCGTCACCATGCTGGGTCTCCTATAGTATCCGAGCCGTGCGGCCGGACTGGTAGGAAGGGATAGGATATGTGGTGCGGGGATTCGCCCCCCCGCGGGATGCTACCAGCTCGCCTTGCGAACGCCGGGGATCTCCCCGTTCAGCGCCATCTGGCGGAAGCAGATCCGGCAGATGCCGAACTTCCGGATGAACGCGCGCGGGCGGCCGCACCGGTTGCACCGGTTGTAGCCGCGCACGCCGTACTTCGGCTTGCTGTTCGCCTTCTCGATCAGGGCCTTGCGTGCCATTGCTCTTCTCTGTCGGTCACGGTGAGTCCGTCCCCGCGCGGGGCGCGGGGACGGCGGCTCGGTCTACGCGGCGTGCACCTGCACCGGGGACTCGCCCCGGAACGGCATCCCGAGCTCCCGCAGGAGCGCGATCGCCAGGTCGTCGCGGTTGGTCGAGGTCACGAAGGTGATGTCCATCCCGTGGACCTTGTCCACCTTCTCGTACTCGATCTCGGGGAAGATGAGCTGCTCCTTCACCCCGACCGTGTAGTTCCCGCGGCCGTCGAACGAGCGCGTCGGCACCCCGCGGAAGTCGCGGATGCGCGGCATGGCCACGTTGATGAAGCGGTCCACGAACTCCCACATCCGCTCGCGCCGCAGCGTGACCGAGGCGCCCACGGGGGAGTTCTCGCGCAGGGAGAAGTTCGAGATCGCCTTCTTCGCGCGGGTGACCACGGCACGCTGGCCGGTGATCTGCCCCAGCTCGGCCACCACGGCGTCCAGGAGCTTGGGGTTCTTGGAGGCCTCGCCCAGGCCCACGTTCACCACGACCTTCTCGAGCTTCGGGATCTGCATGGGCGTCTTGAACCCGAACTCCTGCTGGAGCTTGGCGCGGATCTGCTCCTCGTAGTGCCGCTGCAGGCGCGGCTTGCCGTTCTCGCTCGCCATCGTCAGTCTCTCCGTTCCGTATCCCCCACGCGGCCATGGGCCCGGGGGGGCGGTCACGATCGGCCCTCGCCGCGCGCCTCAGTGCGCGCGGCCGTGCGTCACGCCCTGGGGATCACCTTGCCGGAGCGCACCGACACGCGCTCGCGGCGGCCGTCCTCGCCCTGCTGCGAGCGGGTGCGGGTGGGCTCGCCCGTGGTGGGGTCCACCAGCATCACGTTGGACGCGTGGACCGGCGCCTCGAACGAGACGATCCCGCCCTCGGGGCTCGTGGCGGACGGCTTGCGGTGCCGCTTGCGCACGTTGATCCCCTGCACCACCACCCGGTTCTTCTCGGGCTCGGCGCGGATGACCGTGCCCTCCTGCCCCTTGTGGTTGCCGCTGATCACCTTGACGCGGTCGCCCTTCCGGACGTTCATCTTGGCCATCAGAGCACCTCCGGCGCGAGCGAGACGATCTTCATGTAGCGCTTGTCGCGCAGCTCGCGGCCCACCGGGCCGAAGATGCGGGTGGCGCGCGGCTCGCCGGCGTCGTTGATGATGACGGCCGCGTTCTCGTCGAAGCGGATGTACGAGCCGTCCTTGCGGCGGACCTCCTTGGTGGTCCGCACGATCACCGCCTTGGCCACGTCGCCCTTCTTCACCGTCCCGTCGGGAAGGGCATCCTTGACCGCGACGATGACTTGGTCGCCGATCGAGGCGTAGCGCCGCTTGCTCCCGCCGAGCACGCGGATCACCAGCGCCTTCTTGGCGCCGGAGTTGTCCGCGATCCTGATCACCGATTCTTGCTGAAGCATTGTCTCTCCCCTGAAGCCGAGGAGGCGCGGGGGGCCCGCCGCAGTTCTCTACCGCGACCCGGCCCTCCGTGCCCGCCGTGTTATCTCGCCCGCTCGATCAGCTCGCTGACGCGCCAGCGCTTCAGCTTGCTCAGGGGCCGGGTCTCCGTGATCCGGACCACGTCGCCGGTGTGGAACTCGTTGTTCTCGTCGTGCGCGTGGTACTTCTTGGAGCGCGTGACCTGCTTCCCGTAGAGCGGGTGCGCGTAACGGCGCTCGACCTTCACCACGATGGTCTTGTCCATCTTGTCGGAGACGACGGTCCCGATCCGCGTCTTGCGGCGGGCGCGCTCCTCCTGCTGGGTCTCGTTCTCGGTCGTCATCAGCGGGCGGCCTGGGTCGCAAGTTCACGCTCGCGCAGCACCGTCTTCAGGCGCGCGATGTCGCGGCGGATGGAGCGGAGCAGCATCGGGTTCTCGAGCTGCTGCGTCGCGGAGCGGAAGCGGAGGCGGAAGCGCTCCTCCTGCAGCTGCGCGATGCGCTCGGAGATCTCCTCCGTCGTCAGCTCGCGGATCTCGGTGCCCTTCATGCCTCACCTCCGGTGGCCGCCGGGGCCGCAGCCTCGGAGTGCTCGCGCTCGATGATCTTGCACTTGACCGGCAGCTTGGCCGCGGCGAGCTCCAGCGCCCGCTTGGCCAGCTCCGGGGCGACGCCCTGGAGCTCGAACATCACGCGGCCGGGCTTGACCACGGCGACCCACGCCTCGGGGTTGCCCTTGCCCTTGCCCATGCGGACCTCGAGCGGCTTCTTGGTGATGGACTTGTCCGGGAAGATCCGGATCCACACCTTCCCGCCACGCTTGATGTGGCGGGTCATGGCGATACGGGCGGCCTCGATGGTCCGGTTGGTGATCCAACCGGGCTCCAGGGCCTGCAGGCCGAAATCGCCGAAGGCGACGAAGTTGCCGCGGGTGGCCTTCCCCCGCATGCGCCCCTTCATCTGCTTCCTGAACTTGACCCTCTTGGGAGCGAGCATGTCTCTCTATCTCCTCAGGCGTCCGTCGAGTAGGTGCGGCCGCGGCGGTTCTCGACCACCTCGCCCTTGAACACCCAGACCTTGACGCCGATGGTTCCGTACGTGGTGCGGGCGGTGGACTGCGCGTAGTCGATGTCGGCGCGCAGGGTCTGGAGCGGGATCCGCCCCTCCTTGTAGCCCTCGCTGCGCGCGATCTCGGCGCCGTTCAGGCGGCCGCCGACCTGGACCTTGATCCCCTCGGCGCCGGCGCGCATGGCGTTCTGGACCGAGCGCTTCATCGCGCGGCGGAACGAGACGCGCTGCACGAGCTGGTGCGCGATGCTGTCGGCGACGAGCTGCGCCTCGATCTCGGGGCGCTTCACCTCCTCGACGTTGATCGCAACCTCGCCCTTGCTGATGCGGCCCAGCTCGTCGCGGAGCTTGTCCACCTCGGAGCCGCCCTTCCCGATCACCACCCCCGGACGCGCCGTGTGGACGGTGACGATGACCTTGCCGGGCTTGCGCTCGATCTCGATCTCGGAAATGGAGGCGTGGCCCAGGCGCTGGTTCAGGTACTTGCGGATCGTCCCGTCCTCGACGAGGAGGCGCGGGAAGTCACGCTCGGCGTACCAGCGGGAGCGCCAGGGAGCGACGATCCCCAGTCGGAAGCCTCTCGGATGCGTCTTCTGTCCCACGGTGTCACTCCTTGCGGTCGACGATGATGGTGACGTGGCTGGTCCGCTTCATGATCGGGGTCGCCCGGCCCATGGCCCGGGGCGAGAACCGCTTCATCGTCGGACCCTCGTTCACGAACGCCTCGCGCACGACCAGGTCGTCGACGTCCAGGAAGGAACCGGCGGCATCCGCCTTCTGCTGCGCGTTGGCGACCGCCGAGCGCAGGGTCTTCTCGATCGGCCGCGTGGCCGCCTTCTTCGAGAACTTCAGGATCGAGTACGCCTCGTTGACGTTCCGGCCGCGAATCAGGTCCATGACCAGCCGCATCTTACGGGGCGACATCCCTACGTTGCGCGCGATCGCACGAGCTTCCATCGTTGGCATAGTCTCTCGCTCGTGTTAGCGGGCCTTGGCACGCTTGTCGACGAGCTTGCCGCCGTGCCCGCGGAACATCCGGGTCGGGGCGAACTCGCCGAGCTTGTGCCCGACCATGTTCTCGGTGAGGTACACGGGGATGAACTTGTTCCCGTTGTGCACGGCCAGCGTGTGCCCGATGAACTCCGGGGTGATCGTCGAGGACCGCGACCAGGTCTTCAGGACCTTCTTGTCGCCGCGCTCGTTCATCCCACGGATCTTCTTGAGGAGGCTCTCCTCTACGAAGGGGCCCTTCTTGAGGCTTCTCGGCATGTCCTCTCGCTCTTCGTCTGCCCCCGGTCCGGACGGCCCCGGGAGTGGAGTCCACGTGGATTCCAGTGGTGGACGCGAAACACCGCAACCGGCCGGTTGCGGCGAAGCCCTGAAAAATAACGGAAAACCAGCGTCCCGTCCACCCCGCCGCGATGGAGGGGTGGACGGACGCCGGCGCACCGGGCCCAGGGCGGCCCGGCTGGAGGCTTACTTGGTCGCCCGGCCGCGCTTGCGGCCGCGGACGATCAGGCGCGACGAGGCCTTCTTGGGCTTGCGCGTCTTCACGCCCTCGCGCGTGCCCCACGGCGACACCGGAGGCCGGCCGCCGGAGGTCTTGCCCTCGCCGCCGCCCAGCGGGTGGTCGACGGGGTTCATGGCCACGCCGCGGACCTTGGGGCGCTTGCCGCGCCAGCGGTTCGCCCCGGCCTTGCCGATCGACTGCTTCTCGTGGTCGACGTTGCCGACCTGGCCAATGGTGGCCATGCAGTCGCGGTGCACCAGGCGCACCTCGGTGGACGGCATGCGCAGGGTGACGTACTCACCCTCCTTGGCCGCAATCTGCACGCCGGCGCCGGCCGAGCGGGCCATCTGGCCGCCCTTGCCGGGGCGCAGCTCCACGTTGTGCACCGTGGTGCCCAGGGGGATCTCGGAGAGCGGAAGCGCGTTGCCCACGCGGATGTCCGAGCCGGAGCCCGAGACGACCGTGTCGCCCACCTGCAGGCCACGGGGCGCCAGGATGTAGCGCTTCTCGCCGTCCTCGTAGTTGATCAGCGCGATGTTAGCGGTGCGGTTCGGGTCGTACTCGATCCCCGCGACCTTGCCGGGAACGCCGGCCTTGGTACGCTTGAAGTCGATGATCCGGTAGATCCGCTTGTGCCCGCCGCCGCGGCGGCGCGACGTGATGCGGCCGTGGTGGTTGCGCCCGCCCGACTTGGAGATCTTCTCCGTCAGCGCCTTCTCGGGGCGACCCGTGTGGGTGACCTCGGCGAAGTCGCTGATCTGCCGGAACCGGGTGCCGGCCGTGATCGGCCTGAACTGCTTCGTCGGCATTGGTCAGACCCCCTCAAAGAGCTCGATGGTGTCGCCCTCGACCAGGGTGACCACGGCCTTCTTCCAGGCCGCGCGGCGACCGGTGAACTTGCCCACGCGGCGCATCTTGCCGGCGTAGCGCATGGTCCGGACGGCCTTCACCTTGACGTTGAACTGCTTCTCGACCGCCTGGGCGATCTCGATCTTGTTGGCGTCGTTCGTCACCACGAAGGTGTACGCGCCGAGCCGGTCGAGCTGGTCGTGCGACTTCTCGGTCACGATCGGCTTGACGATGATCTCGTGGACGCTACGCATGGGCGGTCTCCTCCTGCTGCGCGCCGACGCCGCGGAGCGCCTCGGCCTCGATGACGAGCTGGTGGGCCTTCAGGACGTCGTAGGCCGACGCGTTCCGGAACGGCATCACCTGGACGTTCGGGAGGTTGCGGGCCGAGACGTGCACCGGCTCCTTGCTCCCGTCGGTGAGGATCAGGACCCGGCGATCGGACACGCCGAGCTTGCCCAGGATCTCGATCACCCGCTTGGTCTTGGGCGCGTCGATGTCGAAGCGCTCGATCACCGTCACCTCGTCCTGCAGCGCGCGCGTGTTGAACGCGGAGCGGCGGGCGAGGGCCTTCACCTTGCGCGGCACGTCCTGGTGGTACGAGCGCGGGTGCGGCCCGAAGACGATGCCGCCGCCCCGCCAGTGCGGAGCGCGGATCGACCCCTGCCGGGCCCGGCCGGTGCCCTTCTGGCGCCACGGCTTGCGGGCGCCGCCCGAGACGTTGGCGCGGGTCTTGGTCTGGTGCGTGCCCTGGCGCTGGTTGGCCAGGTACGCCTTGACCACCTGGTGCAGCGCGGCCTCGTGAACGAAGCCGTCGAACAGCTCCTCGGGGAGCTCGAACGCGTCGCCCGGCTCGCCGGCGGCGTTGAAGTAGCGTGCGGTCAGCATGGGGGCCTCACTGCCTCGTGACGTAGACATAGCCATTCACGGGGCCCGGGACGGCTCCGCGGACGTACAGCAGGTTCCGCTCTGCGTCGATCTTGGCGACCAGCAGGTTGCGGACGGTCTGCTGCTCGGCGCCCATGTGGCCCGGCATCCGCTTCCCCTTGATGACGCGGGACGGGTTCGTGCCGGCGCCGATGGAGCCGGGGGCGCGGTGGATCCGGGTGGCGCCGTGGGACGCCCGGCCGCCGCTGAAGCCGTGGCGCTTCATCACGCCGGCGAAGCCGCGGCCCTTGGTGACGCCGGTCACCTTGACCCGGCCGCCCTTCTCGAAGGCGTCCACGGTCACGCTCGTGCCCACCTCGGGCACCTCGGCGAAGTCGAACTCGCGCAGCACCGCCGGGGCGGCGGCCAGACCGGCCTTCGCCGCGTGGCCCTTCTCGGGCTTGCTGGCGCGCACGTCCTTCTGGGCGCCGAACCCGAGCTGCACGGCCGCGTAGCCGTCGCGCTCCTGGGTGCGGATCTGCACGACGGGGCAGGGCCCCGCCTCGATGACGGTGACGGGCACCACGGTGCCGTTCTCGTCGAACAGCTGGGTCATGCCCAGCTTCTTTCCGATGATTCCAGACATTGGTTTCGCGCTCCTCAGTCGACCTTGATCTCGACGTCGACCCCGGCCGGGAGATCCAGCTTGGTCAGCGCGTCAACGGTCTGCGGGCGCGAGTCGTGGATGTCGATGACGCGCTTGTGGGTCTTCAGCTCGAACTGCTCGCGGCTCTTCTTGTCCACGTGCGGGGAGCGCAGGACGGTCCAGCGCTGCACCCGCGTGGGAAGGGGGATCGGGCCGCTGATGCGCGCGCCGGTCTTCTCGGCGGTGCGGACGATGTCGGCCGTGGTCTGGTCGATCACCGCGTGATCGAAGCCCTTCAGCCGGATACGGATCTTGCCAGCCATGGGTGTATGTCCTTCGTTCGGTTGGACGGTGTGCGTGAAGCCCTTGGGCCGGGACGCGCACGCGGCGGAGCGGGTGCTCCGCCGCGTGCGGTACCGCCAACCGGACTACTCGACGATCTCGGTGACGACGCCGGCGCCGACGGTGCGGCCGCCCTCGCGGATGGCGAAGCGAAGCTCCTTCTCCATCGCGATCGGCGTGATCAGCTCCACCACCATCTGCACGTTGTCGCCCGGCATCACCATCTC
>JASLAX010000171.1 GCA_030146875.1 Longimicrobiaceae bacterium | reverse complement strand
CCGACGTTCTCTCGTGTCTCCTGCGCCGCCGGCACGTGCGGGGAGGGGCTCCGCGCGCCGCGGTCCTGCCGAGTCAGAGCCCGACGAGGAACGGGTCGCGCGGGTAGATGCCCTCGGTGATGGAGCCGGGCAGGATGCCGCCGCCGTTGACGGTGGCGATCTCACGCTCCTCCATGGCGGCGACCACGCCGGCCTTCACGGCCTCGGTCAGGCCCTGCATCGGGATCACGGTGGGCTTCGGCATCTCGCGCTCCGGGCGGGGGGGTGGGGCGCGAGCGGAGGCGGCACGTCGCGCCGGGGGCCGGCGCGGGGCGCGCACGACCCATACACGTTGTGTCGGGAATCGTCTGTGGTCAAGCCCCACCCGACGCGCCGGCGCACCCGCCCGGCCGCACGGTGGGAGCGCGGGGAGGGGCCCTGGCGGCGCACGCGCGCGCATGTAGGTTCCCGGCACGGGGCTGCGGTGCAACCGGGAACCGGAGACGGCGGATGGAGAGGCGGTTCGAGTTCGAGGGCGCGGAGGTGCGCGCGCTGGTGGAGGAGTCCCGCGGCGCGGCCGAGCGGGTGATGACGGAGGCGCAGCGCTACCTGGCCGCCGGGATCGACCTGAAGGGCCAGGCCGCCGAGGACTGGGACGGAGAGGTGGACCACCCGGGCACCGGCGCCCCTCCCGGCCTGTGGCTGGTGAACGACCGCGGCGTGTACCTGCGCAGCAACGCCGCCAGGCGCGCGGCGGGGAGCGTGGCCCATGCCCGCGGCTTCCGCACCGACGCGCAGGTCGGCGACGAGCCCGTCTGCGAGTTCCTGGACGCGGCCTCGCTGGACGCAGTGGGCGAGGGCGACACGCTGGTCGTCACCCTGACCGAGCAGAAGCTGCGGCTCTCCCTGGTCCGCCCGGCCTGACCGCCGGACGCCGGAACCCGCCGCGTCCGCGCTCCTCCGCCGGCCCCGGCTCTCCGTACCGGTGGAGCGCGGCGGGGGAGGTCCCGCGGCTCCCAGCGGCGTCAGCGCACCACGTCGAACCCCATCACCACGTCCGAGAGGGAGGCGGCGTAGACGCTCCCGTCCCCCGCCGCGGGGGAGGCCAGCAGGTGCCCCGGCGGCAGGCGGTACGAGGCCGCGATCCGGCCGTCCGCGGCGGAGAGCAGCCAGAGCGTGCCGTCCACCGAGCCGATGGAGACGTATCCGTCGGCCACGGCCGGGGACGAGTCGTAGATGGTGCTCCCCGTCGCCGCCGTCCACACCTCCATCCCGTCCGCCGCCGAGACGCAGCGCACCTCGCCCCTGTCGCCCAGGCACCCCACGTAGACCCGGTCCCCCGCCAGCGCGGGGGAGGAGTACCCCACCTTGTCTCCCGCCGAGGCGTACGTCCAGCGCGTCGCTCCGCCCACGGCGTCGTAGGCGTGCATCTGGTTGCCGTTGGAGACGGCGTAGACCGTTCCGCCCCCCACCGCCGGCCCGGCGATAGCGGCGGAGTAGGCGAAGGAGCGGTTCGTGGCCCGCCGCCGCCACGTGAGCGCCCCCGTGGCCGCGTCGAGCGCGTAGACGTACGCGTCCCACGCCCCGACGTAGAAGCGCTCCCCGTCCGTGGCGGCGGGGCTCTGCGCGAAGGCGGTGTCCCCCGCCGGCAGGTCGTAGGTCCAGCGCTGCCCCCCCGTCACCCGGTCCAGGCCGTAGATGCGCCCGTCCCCCGACGCGATGGCGGCCACCCCGCGCGCCGCCGCGGCGGAGGCGTAGACCGGTCCGCGCGTCCGGTGCCGCCAGAGCGGCCGGCCGGTGCGCGCGTCGAAGGCGTACACGTGCGCGTCGGCGCTGCCCACCACCACCCGGCCGTCCGCCACCAGCGGCGAGGAGTGGCAGTAGTCCCCCGTGGCGGCCTTCCAGAGCACGGCGCCGTCCGCGGCGCGCAGCGCCCAGAGCGAGCCGTCCATCGCGCTCACGTACAGCACTCCGGCCTGCAGGCGCAGGTGCGACATCACCCCGCCGGTCAGCCGCTGCTCCCAGCGCGGGCGCAGGGCCGAGCCGGGGCGCTCCACCCGCACCTCGAACCACGCCGGACGGCTTCCCGCGTCCGCCCGCAGGGAGAGGACGGCCGTCCCCGCGCGCAGCGCGTCCGTCGGCAGGCCGCCGGCGGGGACGGGCATCCAGGGGCCGCGGTCCCACCGCGCCTCCCGCGCGTCCGGGATGGGCACGGCCAGCGGCGCTCCCGCCCGCACCGCAGCGGCGCCCAGCGCCCACACCGGGCGCTTCTCCCGCGGGGGGGCGAGCGGGGCGGTGGCGAGGGCCTCCAGCGCCGGCTGCTCCGCCGTGCGGCGGGCCAGGCGCACCTCGCCCGCGGCGCGGTCCACCTCCACGCGCTGCCACGAGCCCTGGTACAGCCCCTTGTTCATGGTGCAGGTCAGGCCGTCCCAGTCCCAGAGCAGGTCCTGGTGGCCGTGGCCGTTCAGGACCAGCTTCACGTTGTACGGCTCCAGCCGGTCGTACAGCGCGCGCTCGTCGTCCACCATCGCCGTCTCGCGCCCCACCCAGTGGTGGGTGACGACGAAGACCGGCGTCTCGCGCCCCGCCCTGCGAAGCTCCGCCTGCAGCCAGCGGAGCTGCGCGCTCTCGTAGTGGCCCCAGTGCGAGAGGGGGACGGTGCTGTCCAGCAGCAGGAAGCGGCAGCCGCCGTGGCCGAACGAGCGGTACGGCGCCCCCACCCGCTCGCGGAAGATGCGCAGCCCGCCGGGCGACCAGCGCACGTCGTGGTTGCCGGGCACGTGGTGCACGGGAAAGGGCAGCCCGGCGATCACGCGAGCGTAGCCCTCGTACTCCCCCGCCCAGCCGTAGTCCGTCACGTCGCCGCCGTTGATGGCGAACGCGGGGCGCAGCGCGGCCGCCTCCGTGACCAGCGCGCGGCAGGCGCCCTCGTTGCGGCCGACCAGGCCCACGTGGGTGTCGCTGAAGTACGCGAAGGCGAACGAGCCCGGCGCGGGCGCCCAGCGGAACGCCGGGGCGAGCGACGCGGCCACGCCGAGCTTCAGCAGCTCTCGGCGGCTGAGGGGGCGGCGCAGGGAGGGCGGAAGGCTGTCTGACATGCGGATCGCGCGGCGCGGGGACGGCGGGGGGGGAGGACGAAAGGTAACGCCGCCCCGCCTCGGGAGGCCAGCCGCGTGGGGGAGGGCGGGGTTACGACGTCCGGTCGGGACGCTCGCCTCGTCCGCGCCTTCCGCCCTCCCCCCGGGACGAGGGGAAGACGGGGACGGGGGGGACGCGGGTGATGGGGACGAGGCGCCTCGGACGGCGTCGGCACGTCGCCTTCGCCGACGGCGGTCTCCGCCGGTGGGGCGGAGGACGAGCCGTCGATGGGAGGTGCGGAAACGGCGAGGGGGCCGCGCCTCGCGGCGCGGCCCCCTCGACATCCCTCACCGGCGGGTCGCTCAGCCGATGCTGCGGATCACCCGGTTCGCCTCGGCGACCAGGGCCGCGCCCTGGGCCGCGGTCAGCCGGCCCGAGGCCACCATCGCCTCGACCTGGTTGATGAACGCCTGGAGCTGGTTCACCGCCGGGGTGGTGTCGCCGCGGGCGAGCGAGGCGGCCGCCGCGCGGAGCTTGGCGCCCAGCGCGCTGGCGTTCCCATGGCCGATCCCCAGGCCGGTCACCATCGCGTGGATGGCCCCGATCCCCTGCGACGGCGTCTGCACCGTCACGGTGGCGGTCCGCACGTCCACGCCGCCGTCGTCGTCGCGCATGGTGACGGTCACGGTGTGCGTGCCCGCCGCCGAGTACGTGTGGGAGAGCGAGAAGCCCTTCCCGCTCAGCGCCAGCGGCTGCTCGCCCGAGCCGTCGCCGTAGTCTACGGTGGCGGTCCACGAGTCCGCGCCCGGGTCGCCGAAGGAGCCGGCGGCCGAGTAGCGCTCGCCCTGCAGGAGCGACGCGCCGGCGAAGGCGGCGACGGACGGTGCCACGTTGCCCACGGTGGCCGTGGTGGTGGCCACGTCCTCGGCGCCGTACGGGTCGGTGACGGTGAGCGTCACCGTGTAGGTGCCGTCGTCGGCGTAGGTGTGCGACGGGTGGGTGCCGGTGCCGGTGGTGCCGTCACCGAAGCTCCAGGTGTACTCCAGCGCGTCGCCGTCCGGGTCGGTGCCGCTCCCCGAGAAGGAGATCGCCGCGCCCTCGGAGCCCGTGAACGGGCCGCCGACGGAGGCGACCGGCGGACGGTCGTTGGACTCCACGATGCGCTCGATGCGGTCCGGCAGCGCCGAGAGCAGGTCGTAGCCCGTCTCCGCCTCGATCTGGTCGACCGTGGTGGTGAAGGTCTGCCAGGGCGTGCCGCGGATGTTCGCCGCGCCGGCCAGCGTGTTCGGCATCTTCACCGCGATCACCTCCAGGTCGCCCGCCGTGCGCACGTCGGCCACGCCCTCGCCGCGGTCCATGATCACCGCGACCTTCCAGGTGAACTCGGGGATCTGGACCTTGCCCTCGTCCTTCAGGGTGGCCGGGCTGGCGGAGTAGATGCCGCCGGACAGGACGTAGATCTCCTTGTTCTGCTTGCGCGCCAGGTCGTTCAGGTAGATCTCCTGCGCGCCCCACGGGCCCTGGTTGTTGTTGGCCGCCTGCGGCAGGATGTTCGTGAGCAGGAACGTGGTGGCGTTCTCGTACGCCGTGGTGGTCCGCGGCTCCGACTGCACCATGTGGCCGCGGTCGTAGCCGCCGTTCCGGTAGTCGAAGTCCTCGATCCGCCAGTCCGCCGGCAGGCCCGCGTCGGCCGTGAAGCAGTCGCAGCGCAGCGCGTCGCCGAAGTGGGTGGCGTTCAGGTTCCACGACACCCAGTTCGGCCCGCCCCGCACCCGCGAGTACGAGAGCGCGAACCCGGGCTTGGTCATCAGGAAGTCGTCGGACGGGCTCCCATCGGTGGGGACGCCGAACTCCAGGTGGTTCCGGTAGTCCGCGTCGGTCTGCTGCACCGAGAGCACGAAGAACTGGTTCTCGCCGTAGACGCCGTTCGCGGACATCGCCCGCACCGTCACCTGGCCGGGCGAGACGCCAGTGATGTACCCGCGCTGGTCGATGACCGCGACGGAGGGGTCGCTCGTGGACCAGGTGAGCGGCACGTCGCGCACGACGGTGCTGTCCTCGTCGCGCACGGTGGCGAACGCGGGCTTGGTGAAGCCGACGGGGGCCGCCCGCGGGGAGTTGATGCTGACCGACACGTAGCCGACCGGCAGCGTCTCCGAGACCGTCAGCAGGACCGTCGCCGAGTGGCCGCTGGCGGCGGTGGCCGTCACGGTGGTCTGGCCCAGCCCCACGCCCGTGACCAGCCCCGAAGCGCTGACCGTGGCGACCGAGGCGTCGGCGGCGGCCCAGGTGAAGGTGGTGCCGGTCGGGCGGCCCGCCGAGTCCACCGCGCTCGCGGAGAGCTGGCGGGTGCGGCCGATCACCACGCTGGCCGGGGACGGGGACACCCAGACCGAGTCCACCGCGCCGGGCTGCACGACCGTGCCGCCGGGGCCGGTGCCCGGGGTGCCGCGGTCGCCTGCGCCGTACGTGGTGCCGACCGGGGTGAAGACCCAGTTCGGGTTGTTCGCGACGATGGTGTTGTCGGCGGAGACGTCCACCAGGGTCCGCGAGACGCCGGCGGTGCCGTGCGAGTACGACCCCGGGGTGCCGGTGGCGCTGCGCGCGGCGTAGGCCACGCTGTCCACCAGGGTGCCGTCGGGCGCCTTGAGGGTCAGCCAGTCGGTGTTGCTGTTGTTCAGGACGATCAGGCCCGAGCCGCTGGCGGGGTACACGTACGCCACGTTCGGGATGCCGCCGTTGAGGGCCGGGTCCCCGTTGTTGGCCAGGACGGCATGGCCCTGCGGGGCCACCAGCAGGTCGGCGGCGATGACGTGCGTCTCCGCGGCCACCACGCCGGAGGTGATGCGCCAGCCCTTCAGGTTCACCGTGTCGGGGCCGGCGTTGAAGACCTCGAACCACTCCCCGACGTTGTCGTTCACCTTGGCCGGGTTGGCCATGAACTCGGTGATGACGACGGGCGCGCTGGAGACCACGTTCGCGGACGCCTGCGAGGGCGCGCGCGCGGGGTCGACCACCTGGTCCGTGCACGACAGCACGGGAAGGACGAGCGCCGCGGTGAGCGCGGCGCGTAGCCTGAAGAGTCGCATCTGGATCCCGGTTCAGCGTTCGGCGACCACGGCCGGCCGTCCCGGGCGTCCGGGGGCTCCGCGGAAGCGGTGTGGTGGGTAGCCGTATAATGTAAGAACTTTTGCCGCCTAAAGCAACCTTTTCCGACAGGTTCGCACACCCCGGCCGCCAGCGGTGGATCTGGGCCTCAGGTCTCGATCGCGACCGTCTTCAGGCCCGTCAGGCCGCCCTCCGCGTCCGTTCCCACCAGGTAACACCCGACCTGGGTCCGTCCCACCCGCAGGACACGCACGTCGCGCAGCGAAGCGCGCAACAGCTTCTTCAGCCGCTCGTATCGGGGCCGCAGCCGGTGGCCCTCCTCGTCCTGGGGCACGATGGTGTCGGTGTGGTGCAGCAGCAGGTCGTCCAGGTCCCGCTCGCCCGCCGGGGGCCCCGCCTCGGGGCCCAACAGCGCGGCCAGCGCGGCGGCGTCGGCCGCCTCGCTCCCCGCGGGGGCGGGAAGGTGGAACGCCTCGAAAGGGTGGTCGCCCTCGCTGGAGAAGACGAGCCCCTCCGCGGCGGCGGCCAGGGCGCGGGCCAGCGGCTCGCCGGCGGGGGGAAGCGCGTCGTCGCTCATCGGGCGTCCTCTGCAAGGGGGAGGGCGGGCCTGGCGGGGAGGCCGAAGGCGTCCGCCAGCAGCTCGTAGGAGCGCAGGCGCGCCCCGAAGTCGTGGACCACGGTGACGACCAGGACCTCGTCCACGCCGTAGCGCGCCGCGGCCAGGAGGATGGCGTCGCGCACCTGGTCCGGCGTGCCGGCGATCATCCGCGAGCCCGGCTCGTCGGGCGGGGGCGGCGTCCATCCCGGCTCCAGCTCCGCCAGCGCCTCGTCCGGCGCGGGGATGCCGCGGTCGCGGCCGAAGGCGATGCGGCGGCGCCACGCCTCTCCGCCGGACGCCAGCCGCGCCGCCTCCTCGCGCGTCTCGGCGCAGATCGCGGCGACGGCGACGGACGCCGCGGGCTCCGCCCTGCGCGGCGACGGGCGGAAGCGCTCCCGGTACCCGCCCGCCACGGCGGCGCCGTCCATCCCGGCGATGAACTGCGCGTACGAGAAGCCCAGCCCCCGCTCCGCGGCGTAGAGCGCGCTGTGTCCCCCCGAGCCCAGCAGCCAGATCTCGGGCGCGCCGGGGCCGCGCGGCATCGCCCTCACCCGTCCCCAGGCGTGGCCGGGGGCGAAGGCGTTCTCCAGCCAGGTCGCCAGGTCGTCCACCTGCTCCGGGAACGCCTCGATGGGGAGGGCTCCGCGTCCGTACTGCAGCGCCAGCGCCGTCCGCGGGTCGCCCCCCGGCGCGCGGCCGATGCCCAGGTCGATGCGCCCGGGGAAGAGCGTCTCCAGCATGCGGAACTGCTCGGCGACCTTGAACGGCGAGTAGTGGGGGAGCAGGATGCCCCCGGAGCCCACCCGCATCTCGCGCGTGGCGCCGGCCACGGCGGGGATCAGCACCTCGGGCGCGGAGCCGGCGAACGAGTTGGTGCTGTGGTGCTCGGCCAGCCAGTAGCGCGAGTAGCCCAGCCGCTCGCAGGCGCGCGCCAGGGCCAGAGTCTCGCGGATGGCGTCGGCGCCGGTGCCGCCGGTGCGGACGGGGGACTGGTCGACCACTCCGATCTTCAGCGCGGACACGGTGGGTGGGGTGGGGGTGGACGGGCGACGAGGGCAGGGGAATGTATCGCCGCCGGCGCCCGTGGCGAGGGGGCGGGACGCTCGCCCCGGGGTCGCGGTGGCGCGCGGCGGGAGACGCGCGGTGCGCCCGCCCGCCGCCGATTGACCGCAGAGGAGGGGGCCCCGCGGCGCGGGCCGCGCGCCCGCCGGGAAGGGCAGCGCGGCGTGCTTGACGAGCGGCAGCGGAAGTGTCACTGTATCGCGTATACTGCATTCCGGGCCGCCGTATGGCGGCCCGTTCCCCGATCCACGCCCGAGGAGCCGCCCCCGCGGCGCCGCGCCTCGCGCACCGCCCGACCCCGTCCCGTCGGCCCCCCACCCCTGAAAGGAGCCAGTCCCTTGCCGTACCCGGTGCAGCCGGCCGGCCCCAGCCGCAGCCCCGCGCCGCGGGGCCCCTCTCCCCGGAGAACCCCTATGCAACCTTCCCGTCGAACGAAGCTGGCCCTCCTCACCGCGGCGCTCGCCGCCGCGCTGGCGATCGGCGCCACCCCCGCAGCCGCCCAGACCACCGGCACGGTCCGGGGCACCGTGGTAGAGTCGGGCTCCCGCCGCCCCGTGGCGGGAGCGACCGTCGTGGTGTTCGGCACCACGCGCAGCGCCGTGACCAACGCGCAGGGCGGCTACGAGCTCACGCTGGTCCCGGTGGGGAGCCAGCGCATCCGCGCGTCCCGCCTGGGGCTGCGCACGGGCGAGACGACGGTGAGCGTGGGGGCCGGCGCCGTGGCCACCGCCGACCTGGCGCTGGGCGCCGACGCGGTGAGCCTGGACGCCATCGTGGTGACGGGCACCCCCGGCGAGGTGCAGAAGCGCACGCTGGGGAACGCCATCACCAGCATCGACGTGGAGGACCTGACGACCAAGGCGTCGGTGAACAACGTCACCGAGGTGCTGCAGGGGCGCACCCCGGGGCTGACGCTGATCCCGGGCTCGGGCACGGCGGGCACCGCGGCCGACATCCGCATCCGCGGCGCCGGCTCGCTCAACGGCTTCGGGCTGCGGCCGGTGATCTACGTGGACGGCATCCGCTACAACGGCGAGTCGCTGGGGAACTTCAACCCCTCCGGCTCCGGCACGGGCGGCGTGTTCTCGCAGGGCACCTCGGCGCTGGACATCATCTCCCCGCAGGACATCGAGTCCATCGAGGTGATCAAGGGGCCGGCCGCGGCCACCCTGTACGGCGCCGAGGCGGCGGCCGGGGTGATCCAGATCATCACCAAGAAGGGCACCCGCGGCCAGCAGCGCACCCGCTGGAGCACGCGCGTGGAGCGGGGCCGGTCGGACTGGGCCCTGGAGATCCCCGACAACTACACGACCTGCAACGCGGCGCGCCTGCTGGACACCATCAACTGGCCGGGGTGCAAAGGGATGCAGGAGGGGACGATCCTCACCGACAACCCGCTGCGGCGCGACCCCATGGCGCTGCGCGACGGTGACTTCTCCCGCCTGTCGCTGAACCTGCGCGGCGGCACCGACCGCTACTCCTTCTACGTGGCGGGCGACCGCGACCGCGAGGAGGGCGTGCAGTTCAACAACTTCAGCAACCGCAACTCGGTGCGCGCGAACTTCACCTTCTCGCCCATGGAGAAGGCGAACTTCGCGGTGAGCACGTCGTACATCCAGACGCACGTGCGCCTGCCGCTGAACGACGACGCCGGCAACGGGCTGCTCATCAGCGCCGTGCGCGGCCGACCCGGCGCGCTGGTGGGCGCCAGCGGGGCCCCCGGCTTCCGCCTGCTGGGCCCGGAGCGCGCCAACGCGTACGACAACCAGACGCGCACCGACCGCCTGACGCTGGGCGGCACGGCGAACTACCTGCCCTGGACGTGGTTCCGCAACCGCCTGACGGTGGGGGTGGACTTCACGTCGGCGCTGGCGCAGCTCCTCTCGCAGCCGCTCTCGGCCGACGCGCCGCAGGGGCTCAGCGCCCAGCGGGTGCCGCGGACGCACATCTACACCATCGACTACGCCGGCACCGTCACGCGCGAGGTGACGGACGACATCGAGTCCACCACCGCGGTGGGCATGCAGGTGACCGCGAACAAGTTCGAGCAGCTCAACGCCAGCGGCACCGGCCTGGGCGCCCCGGACGTGACCCTGATCGGCACCGCGGCGCTGACCTCGGGGAGCAACAACTACTCCGAGCAGAACTCGGTGGGCTACTTCATCCAGGAGCAGCTCGGCTTCCGCAACCGGCTCTTCCTGACGGGCGCCCTTCGCGCGGACGACAACTCCGCGTTCGGCACCGACTTCGACCGCATCTACTACCCCAAGGCGCAGCTCGCCTGGGTGCTGAGCGAGGAGCCGGCCATGGAGCGCTTCTTCGACGCGGCGCGCCTGGACAACTTCAAGCTGCGCGCGGCGTGGGGCGAGGCGGGGCGCTCGCCGTCGCCGTTCTCGGCCACGCAGACCTACACGGTGGACAAGGTCACCCTGGGCACGACCACCGGCTCCGCCATCCGCACCTCCACCTACGGCAACCCCAACCTGAAGCCGGAGCGGGGCACCGAGTACGAGCTGGGGTTCGACGCGGGGCTCTTCGACGGCCGCGCGGGGGTGGAGCTGACGTACTACGACAAGCGGATGAAGGACGCCCTGCTCTCGGTGCTGATCCCCGGCTCCACGGGCTTCATCGGCTCGCGCCTCACCAACCTGGGCGAGACGTCCAACAAGGGGCTGGAGCTGGGTGTGTACGCCACGCCCGTGCAGAGCCGCGTCCTGGGCTGGGAGACGCGCCTGAACTTCTCCACCAACCGGAACGAGCTGGTGACCTTCGGCGACGGGCGCACGAGGGAGGCCATCTTCAACCCGTACGCCACCATCCAGGAGCACCGCGCCGGGTACCCGCTCGCGGCCTTCTGGGCGCCGCTCCCGCTGCGGAACCCCGACGGCACGCCGCAGATGAGCGGCACGTCCGTCCGGCTCGACACGTCGACCTACATCGGGCCGTCGGTGCCCACCCGCGAGGCGGGGCTGGCGAACACCTTCACCCTGTTCCAGAACTTCCGCGTCTACGCGTTCCTGGACTACAAGGGCGGGCACTACCAGTTCAACCAGCGCGAGCGCAACCGCTGCCAGACGGCGAACGGCAACTGCTGGGCGGCGAACGACCCGCGCGCGGTGTACCCCGAGACCGCGGCCGACTCGCTGATGGCGAAGGAGCTGCCGGTGCTGCAGACGGTGCCCGGGGTGTGGATCGAGCAGGCGGACTTCGTGAAGCTGCGGGAGGTGTCGCTCACCTACAGCATGCCGGAGTCGCTCGCCCGCCGACTGCGCTCCAGCGGCGCCAGCCTCACGGTGAGCGGCCGCAACCTGGCCGTGCTGTGGACCAAGTACGGCGGCAGCGACCCCGAGGTGAACTTCTACGGCCGCCAGGGCTTCGTGCGGGCGGACTCGTACACCATGCCCATGACGCGCCGGCTTTCCGTCGCCGTGAACCTGACCTACTGACCCGGGCCCCGGAGACTACGCTTTGAACCGGAACACGACCTCCCGAACGCGGCGGGCCCGCGCTCTCCTCCTCGCCGCCGTGGCGGCGGGAGCGACGGCGCTCGCCGGGTGCGACGACTTCCTGAAGGTGACCAACCCGGGCGCCATCGAGGAGCCGAACCTCAACGACCCCCAGTACATCGCGCTGATGGTGAACGGGGTGCTGGGCGAGTTCCAGCCCACGTACTCCAACGTCGCGCTGTACAGCGGCGTCTTCACCGACGAGCTCAGCAACCACCACGTCTTCTTCGAGAACCGCCCCATCGACATGCGGGACGTGTCCGAGGCGGGCGGCCTGCTCTCGTCGCAGGTCTACAACCCCATCCACCGCACCCGCTTCCTGGCGGACAGCGTGGCGAGCCGCCTGAAGACGCTGCTGGCCGACTCGGCGGGACGCGACCTGCGGCTGGCGCGGGTGCAGGCGCTGGCCGGCTACTCGTACGTGATGCTGGGGGAGAACTTCTGCGAGTCGCCGCTCAACCTGAGCGCCCCCTACACGTCGGACCAGCTCCTGGGCTTCGCCATCCCCCGCTTCGACGAGGCCATCGCCATCGCGGCGGCCGTGAAGGCGAAGCCCACCGCCACCGCGGCGGAGAAGGCGGGCGCCGACTCCCTCACCGGCCTGGCGCGGGTGGGGGCGGCGCGCGCGTACCTGAACGTGGGGAACGCGGCCAAGGCGATCGAGTACGCCTCCGCCGTGCCCAGCCCGTTCGAGTTCCGGATCTTCCACTCGTCGAACAGCTCCCGGGAGTACAACCCGTTCGAGAACGCGGCTTCGCTCGGGGCGGGCAGCACCTGGATCGGGGTGGGCCTCCCCTTCCAGAACCTGAACGACCCGCGCGTCCCCCACGGCGAGACGACCGAGGGGACGATGAACGCGGTCCGCGACTACGTTCCGAACTCGCCGCCGTCCTTCAGCACCTACAGCGGCACGCTGCCGGGCGCGGAGTTCACCAAGACGGCGTCGATCCGCCTGGCGTCGTACCTGGAGGCGCAGTACATCCTCCACGAGGCGCAGGGCCTCACGCCCGCGGGCCTGGCCTTCCTCACGCAGCGGCGCGCGGCGGGCAGCCAGGAGCCCATCACGCCCACGAACGACGCGGAGTTCCGCGCCGCCCTGCGCGACCAGCGCCGCCGGGACTTCTACCTGGACGGCCACCGCCTGGGCGACCTGCGGCGGTACAAGAAGCTCTACGGCGTGGACGAGTTCCCCTCGGGCCCGTACCCGGGGAGCACCAGCGGCGAGACGTACGGCACGCAGGAGTGCTGGCCGGTCACGCTGGGCGAGAAGAACGGCAACCCGCACTACCAGTAGCCGGCCTCTGCCGACGCGAGAAAGGGCGGGCCCGTGGAGGGTCCGCCCTTTCTTCTTGCGCGTCGGCCGCCGGCGGCGCGTCCGTCGGCCTCCGTTTTCCACGCGGAGACGCGGAGGACGCGGAGACGCGGAGGTGCGGGGGCGGGATCCCCCCGCCCCGCCCCCGCCGGAGGGAGGGCCGCCATCCGCGAGCCGCGGGACGAGACCATCCCGGTCCCTCTCCCGCCCGCCGGGTGAGGGTCCCCCGGCGAGGTCCTCGGCCGCTGCCTCGCCCCTACTCCTCCACCCGGATCTGGGGCTTCCTGGGGCGGCGGATGCCCAGGCGGGTGGGGCCGTCGTCGCCGCGCGGCCGGAAGCGGCGCAGGACCAGCCAGGCGATCCAGAGGAGGAGGCCGAGGGGGACCAGGTAGCCCAGCGCGGCGATGAAGCCCGCGACGAAGGCCACGAAGTTCCTCCAGGCGTCGCGGAAGGCGCGGGCGACCGGGTTCTGGCCGGGGTAGTCGCCCACGATGGGGCCCGGCTCGTGGACCACGACCGTCAGGGTGCTCACCGCGGCGCGGGTGCGCAGGTAGCGCAGGCGCCCCTCGCGGCGCTCGATCTCCTCGCGCACGCGGGCCAGCTCCCGCTCCACGGCCAGCACGTCCTCCAGCTTCCCGGTCCGGGTGGCCAGCAGCTCCACCAGGCGCGTCTCCAGGCGCCTGGAGTTCGCCACGCGGGCGCTCACGTCGGTGTACTCCTCGCCCACGTCCTCGGCGCGCACGATCACCCGCTCCACCGTGCCCAGCGGGTTCAGCCCCGCCACCGCCTCGTCGAAGCGCGCGGCGGGGATGCGCAGCTCCAGGCTGGCGCGCCGCGACTGCTCGGCCCCCACCTGCAGCTCGGTGTTCGCGACGAAGCCGCCCAGCCGCGTCGCCATGGCGCGCACGGCCGCGACCCCCGCCTCCAGCGAGTCCACCCGCACCTCCGCCTGCCCCGTGCGGATCAGCATGGTCGGCAGCACGGCGGCGGCGGCGGTGGTGTCCGGCGCGGCGGCGTTCGGCGACGCCGCCGCCCCGTCGCGCGGCGGCTCCGCGCGCCGGGTACCGGACTGCGCGACGCCGTGCTCGCTCCCCAGGCTCGACATGGGCGCCGAGGCGTCCGCGGCCACGTCCGCGTGGCCGGCCTCCTCGCTCGACTCCGTCCGGCGGTCGGGGGCGCCGCTCCCGCCGGAGCAGGCGGCGGCCAGGGCGAGGAGCGCCGGAAGGAGCAGGCGCGGGCGGGGCGCGGCGGGGCGGTGGATCATCGGGCCGGTGGGCTGGGGGAACGCGACGTGCGGCGGGGGGTCCGCTGTGGAACGAACGGGGGGCGCGTTTCTGACCCGCGCGCGGTCCGTTGCCACGCCCCGCGCGCGTTCGTACGTTGCGCCATCCCCTCCGTCCCGTCCAGCCCCGCCGGAGCCGATGCACCGACGCCACCTCCCGGCCGCCCTGCTCCTCCTGGCCGCCTGCGCCGTCCCCGGCTCCGCCGGAGCGCCCCCGGCCTCGTCCGACGCCCGGTCGGCGGCGCCCCCCGCCGCGGCGGCGGAGCGGGGGAGCGAGTGGGTGGAGCGCACGCTGGCGGGCCTGTCGCTGCGGCAGAAGGCGGCGCAGATGGTGATGCCGTGGAGCGGGGCGGAGTACGTCTCCACCGACTCGCCGGAGTGGGACCGCCTGCGCACCCTGGTGCGGGACGAGGGCGTGGGCGGGATCATCATGTCCATCGGCCTTCCGCACACCTGGGCGGCGAAGACCAACGCCCTGCAGCGCGAGGCCCGCGTCCCCCTGCTGGTGGCCACCGACCTGGAGAGCGGGCCGGGGATGCGGCTGGCCGGCGTCTGGACGCTCCCCCACCTGCTGCCGCAGGGCGGGGGGACGGTGATCCCGCCGGCGATGGCGCTGGCCGCCACCGGCTCCGACACGCTGGCGTTCCAGGTGGGTCGGGCCATCGGGCGAGAGGCGCGGGCGGTGGGGATCCGGATGACGCTGGCGCCGGTGCTGGACGTGAACTCCAACCCCGCCAACCCCATCATCAACACCCGCTCGTACGGCGAGGACCCGGCGGAGGTGGCGCGCCTGGGCACGGCGTTCGTCCGCGGCGCCCGCGCGGGCGGCGTGCTCACCGCGGCCAAGCACTTCCCCGGGCACGGCGACACGCACACCGACTCCCACGTGGCCCTGCCCACGCTCCCGGTGGACCGGGCGCGCCTGGACTCCGTGGAGCTGGTGCCGTTCCGCGCCGCCGTGGCGGCGGGGGTGGACGCCGTGCTGGTCGGCCACCTGGCCGCGCCGCGCGTGGCCGGGGCGGGGGACCGGCCGGCGTCGCTCAACGCCTTCTTCGTGGACGGCCTGCTGCGCCGAGAGATGGGCTTCGGCGGGCTGGTGGTGACCGACGCCCTGATCATGGGGGCCCTGACGCGGCGCTACGGCGCGGCGGAGGCCGCCGTGCTGGCCGTGGTCGCGGGGTCGGACGTCCTGCTCCAGCCGGTGGACGCGAAGGAGGCCATCGACGCGGTGGTCGCCGCGGTGCGCTCGGGGCGGCTGACGGAGGCGCGGCTGGACGCCTCGGTGCGCCGCCTGCTCGCGGCGAAGGAGCGCGCCGGCCTCTCCCGCGCGACGGAGGTGGACGTGGCGGCGGTGGAGCGCGTGGTGGGCTCGCGCGCGCACCGGGCGCTGGCGGAGGAGGTCGCCCGACGCTCCATGGTCCTGGCCCGCGACGCCCGCTCGCTGGTCCCCTTCCGCCGGGGCGGGCGCGTCCTCTCCATCACCTACGCGGACGCCACGGCGCTCAACGCCGGGCGCTTCCTAGACGCCGCGCTGGCGGAGGGCGGGGCCACGGTGGAGAGCGTGCGCACGGACGAGCGCACGACCCCCGCGGAGTGGACCGCGCTGCGGGAGAGGGCGGCGCGGGCCGACCGGGTGGTGGCGGCGGCGTACGTCACCCCCCGCGAGGGGCGGGGCAACGTGGCCGCCGGCGTGGGCTTCACGCGCTGGACCGAGGCGGCCGCGGCGGACGGGCTGCCGGTCGTCGCGGTCTCCTTCGGCTCTCCGTACCTGCTGACGTCCTTCCCCTCCGCCCCGGCCTACCTGCTGGCGTGGACGGGAGAGGAGGTGAGCCAGCGCGCCGCCGCCCGTGCCCTCCTGGGCACCGCGCCCGTCACCGGGCGGCTCCCCGTCTCCGTTCCCCCGCTCCTCTCGCGCGGTGCCGGCCTGCGCCGCTCCGCCCCGTGACCACGATGACGCGCACCCCCCTCCTCGCCGCCCTCGCGCTCGCCCTCGCCGCCTGCGCGGGCCCGCCGCCTCCCACGGCGCCCGTTCCGGCGGCGCCGCCGGAGCCGCCGCGGCTGGAGGCCGTCCACACCCTGGTGGGCGCGCGGCCGGCGGCGGTGGGGATGGACGACCGGCTGCCCGCGCGGCTGGACTCCGTGGTCCTGGCGGCCATCGGCGACCGCGCGGCGTCCGGCGTCTCGGTGGCGGTGGGGCGCTGGGGACGGCTGGTCCACATGCGCGGGTACGGCCGGGTGGACTGGGCGCCCGGGAGCGCGCCGGTGACGGACAGCACGCTCTTCGACATGGCGTCGGTGACCAAGGTGGTGGCGACGACGGCCGCCGCGATGGCGCTGGAGGAGGAGGGGCGGCTCTCGCTGGACCGCGCCGTCGCCGGGTACGTGCCCGAGATCCGCGACAGCGCCAAGGCGGGGATCACGGTGGAGATGATCCTGACGCACCGCGGCGGCTTCGAGGCCTTCGCGCCGCTGTACCGCACGTACCGGGGCCGCGACCAGTACCTGGCGCAGATCGACGCGCGGCCGCTGGTGTACGCGCCGGGGGCGCGGATGGTCTACAGCGACTGGGACCTGGTCCTGGCCCAGGCGGTGGTGGAGGCGGCGTCCGGCCTGCCGCTGGAGCGGCTGGCGGCGGAGCGCGTCTTCGAGCCGCTGGGGATGCGGGACACGCGCTTCCGCCCGCTGGAGGCGTTCCCCCGGGCGCGCATCGCGGCCACGGAGGTGGACTCGGCGCGCGGGGGGCTGATCTGGGGCGAGGTGCACGACCCCAACGCCTGGGCGCTCGGCGGGGTGGCCGGGCACGCGGGCCTCTTCTCCAGCGCGCGCGACATGGCCGTCTTCTCCCAGATGCTGCTGAACGGGGGAGAGTACGCGGGCACGCGCGTCCTGCGCCCGCAGACGGTGGCGCGGTGGACGGCGCCGCGGGGGCCGGGCTCCTCCCGCGCCCTCGGCTGGGACACGCCGTCGGGCCGGTCCAGCGCGGGACGACACTTCGGCCCGCGGTCGTACGGGCACACGGGGTACACGGGGACGTCGGTGTGGATCGACCCGGAGCGCGGCCTGTTCCTGGTCCTGCTCACCAACCGCGTGAACCCCAGCGGCAGCAACCAGAAGCACGTCGCCCTGCGCCGCGCCGTCGCCGACCTGGTGCAGTCCTCCATCCTGGACGCCCCGCTGGTGGACTGGGAGGCGCGCCGCGAGCCGCCCGCGGGGTCGCCCCGATGACCGGGCGTTCGGGTTCGCGGCAGCGCGTCGCCGGCGGCGTCCCCCAGCCCGGCTGAACGCGGGCGGCCGAGGCCCGACCCTGGCCCGGAGCCTGCGTCCGCGGGAGGAAAGCTCCACCCGAACCACGATCCACACCGATCCGACCCCAAGGCGAACGTCCATGGCCCAGCCCCGAGAGCGCGTCCCCGTCGTCATCGTGGAGTACGAGCAGATCGCCCGCACCGTGGCCGAGCGCATCGCGGCCGTGGTCGCGGCCGCGCGCGCGGAGGGGCGGCGCCCCGTCCTGGGCCTGGCGACGGGGAGCACTCCCATCGGCGTGTACCGCGAGCTGATCCGCATGCACCGCAGCGAGGGGCTCGACTTCTCCGACGTGGTGACGTTCAACCTGGACGAGTACTACCCGATGGACCCGGAGAGCATCCACTCGTACCACCGGTACATGTGGGAGAACCTCTTCGAGCACATCAACGTGGACCCGGCCAACGTGCACCTTCCCCCCGGCGCCGTGCCGCGCGACGAGGTGGAGCGGCTCTGCGCGGAGTACGAGGCGGCGATCGTCGCCGCGGGCGGGATCGACTTCCAGATCCTGGGGATCGGCAAGACGGGGCACATCGGCTTCAACGAGCCGGGGTCGGGCGTGGGGAGCCGCACCCGCCTGATCGCGCTCGACACGGTGACGCGCCGCGACGCCGCGGCCGACTTCTTCGGCGAGGACAACGTGCCCACCGAGGCCATCACCATGGGCGTGGCCTCCATCCTGGACGCGCGCCAGGTGGCGCTGATCGCCACCGGCGAGCACAAGGCCGCCGTCGTGCGCCGCGCGGTGGAGGGCGAGCCGGACCCGGACGTGGCCGCCACGTACCTGCAGAGCCATCCCAACGCCACCTTCTACCTGGACCCCGCCGCCGCGGCCGAGCTCACGCGCATCAAGACGCCGTGGGTGGTCGGGGAGGTGAAGTGGGACCGGGCGAAGGAGATCCAGGCGGTGATCTGGCTCTCCCAGACCACGGGCAAGTCGATCCTGAAGCTGGACCCCGACGACTACCGCGAGCACCACCTGTCGTCGCTGCTGGCCCGGCACGGCTCGGCGGGGCCGCTGAACGGCGAGGTGTTCAACGCGCTGCTGTCGAAGGTGCGCGGACGCTCTCGCCTGCCGCAGGGGAAGCGCGTGGTCGTCTTCTCGCCGCACCCCGACGACGACGTGATCTCGATGGGCGGGATCCTGAACAAGCTGCACCAGAACGGCAACGACATCACCGTCGCGTACCAGACGAGCGGCAACATCGCCGTGTTCGACCACGAGGTGCGCCGCTACATCGACTTCCTGCGCCGCTTCGGGCACGACTTCGAGCTGGGCGGCGGGCACGTGGACGCCCTGGCGGACGACATCGAGGGCTTCCTGGACAGCAAGCACCCGGGGGAGGTGGACATCCCGCCGGTGCAGACCATCAAGCGCCGCATCCGCGAGGCCGAGGCGGTGAGCGGCATCGAGACGTTCGGCATGCGGCGCGAGCAGGCGTGCTTCCTCAACCTCCCCTTCTACCAGACGGGGAAGGTGCGGAAGGACCCCATCGGCCCCGAGGACGTGGCCATCACGCTCCGGCTGCTGGAGGAGAAGCGCCCCGAGCTGGTGTTCGTGGCCGGCGACCTGTCCGACCCCCACGGCACCCACCGCATGTGCCTGCAGGCGGTGCTGGAGGCGCTGCGGCAGTACTCGGGCGAGGAGCCGGAGATCTGGTACTACCGCGGGGCGTGGCAGGAGTGGCCCATCGCCGAGGCGGACGTGCTGGTGCCGCTGAGCGAGGAGGAGCTGCGGCTGAAGATCCTGGCCATCTACAAGCACCAGAGCCAGAAGGACAAGGCGCCCTTCCCCGGGCAGGACGACCGCGAGTTCTGGCAGCGGGTGGAGGAGCGCAACTCGGCCACGGCGCGCATCGTGGACCGGCTGGGGCTGCCGGAGTACTTCGCGATGGAGGCGTACGTGGTCCGGAAGGCCGGGCTGCCGATCGCCACGTCGCCCATCTCCACCAGCGAGCTGGCCGCCCCGCCGCGCCGCCGCGCCGAGGACCGGGCGGCGGACCGCTCGGCCGGACGCGGGGGCCGCGGGGGGCGCGCCGCGTGAG
>JASLAX010000168.1 GCA_030146875.1 Longimicrobiaceae bacterium | reverse complement strand
CCCCATCCGTACCTCTCCCGACACCCCCCGGCCCCGCTGCCGCCTCTCGTACCACCACGATGGTTAGCCCCTCCGGATCTGCGTAGCGTTCGTCCCACGAACGGCCGCCATGCGGCCCCCCGGCGGCAGGTCCAGGAGCCGGGCGACGATCCACGCGAAACGCGGAGACCAACCATGAGCACGCACGGTACGACCGAGCCGACCCACGCCGAGATGGCCGGGATCGACGGCGGGGAGATCGATCCCGCGGTGAAGGCCGGCCTCCTGTTCCTGTACTGGTTCCTGATCTTCTGAGCCAGGGCGGTAAACGCGAGCCGCCCCCGGGAATCGAGGCCCGGGATCGGCCGCCGGAAGAGGACGGGAAAGCGCCCGATGGCCGCGGCCGCCGGGGGGCTTTTCACGTTCCGCCGACGGCCTCGATGCCGGTCCTCTCGCCCCCCTCCCGGACCGCTCGTCCGCACCGGCGCCCGCTCGGACGGACGTGGTTGTAGCCCCTGAAGATGGCCGAGACCGCGGGCGGCGCCCTGCTGCTCCTGATCGTGGCGACGGCGTTCGTGCTTGGCTGGACCGCGGGACGCGTCTCCTGACCCGCACACCCGCGGTTCTCCCGCGCGTCACGCCTCGGGAAAGGGACGGCGGGGGGCGCACCACCGGGGTGCGCCCCACGGCGGAGGGCACCGGGAGGGATCGCCCTCCCGGCCCTCGGTCGAGAGCGGGGACGGGGCCGCGGCCCACTGGGCGCGGCCGGACAACGAGCTGGAGGACGACGATGAGCACGGATGGAACGACGCAGATGACCGCAGCCGTGACGGCGGGGACCGGCGGCGGGTTCGGCCTGATCCCGCTGATGGTGATCGGCGTGGCGGTGGTGTGGTACGCGGCGGCCAGCATCCCCGCCTGAAGCCGCTGAGCGCCGGGGCTGGCGGGAGACGAGAGGGGCGCGTCCCGCGGGATGCGCCCCTCTTCCGTGCTCAGGTCGCTCTCAGGCTGGTCCGGGCCTGGCGCAGGAGGTCTTCCAGCTCTCCCGGGCCGGTGAGGTCCCAGCCGCTGGGTACCGGTGCGAGCCGCACCTTGGCCGGCGGTGACTCGAAGCACAACCAGCCGCGGTCCTCGGCTTCACCGCGGCGGTCCACGCCGGATCGGCGGTCGGTGTGGGACCGGCGCTCGCGCCCCTGTGGGGGGCCGGCGGCAACGGCGTCGCGGCGCTCGGCCCGACGTCTCTCCGCCCTGGCGCACGGCACGTCCCACGCCTGCCACTCGCGTCCGTTGGAGTCCGTGAAAGATCGCAGAGCCATTTCGTCGCGGGGTTGAGGTGAGCCCTCGCGATGATGCTAAAAATATGCCAGAAGCCTACTTAGCATCCGATGTCCCCGCCCCCGGGTGCCGCTCCCGTCGCGGAAGGATCGGGTCCGGGGCCGGGATGGTGTCCCCGATGGGCAGATCCTCGACGCCTGGGTCTCCGCCACTTGCGGGTGCTTCCGCGGGGCTCCGCGCGCGCCGGGGCGGACGGGGCCTGGCCGGCGCGGGGGATGGAAACGCGCGGGGCGCGCACCCGGTGACAGGTGCGCGCCCCGCGAGCCGGCAGGACCCGGCGGTGGGGTCAGGCTTCGGAGAGAACGCGGTTCTTCTCGATGAAGTCCGACCACTCGGGCGGCACGTCGGTATCGGGGAAGATCGCCTGCACGGGGCACTCGGGCTCGCACGCCCCGCAGTCGATGCACTCGTCCGGGTTGATGTAGTACTGGTCGCCCGCCTTGTAGATGCAGTCCACGGGGCAGACCTCGACGCAGCTCGCGTCCATCGTGCCGATGCAGGGCTCGGCGATCACGTACGGCATGTCTCTCTCCGGAGCGGGCGTTGCGGTGTCGCGTCGTGCGGCCGGGGCCGTAGCCCGTGCCGGGGCATAGAATAACCGGCGCGCGGGGCGTTGTCCACGGCAGGCGCGGGGCTCATCCCAGGTGCTCGCCGAACCACTCCACGCTGGCCTCGGCGGCGGCGCGCAGCTCGGCGGTGCTCCCCGCCCACGGGTGCTTGGCCCCGAAGGTGTGGTCCGCCCCCTCCAGCAGGAACAGCTCCGCCCCCGGCGCCGCGTCGAACAGCGCCTGCCCGTCGGAGGCGGGAACGGACGAGTCGTCCTCGCCGTGGACGATCAGCCAGGGCACGTCCACCCGCGCGGCGGCGGCCAGCACGTCCAGCCGATCGCGGTTGGCCGCCGCGTCGCGCCAGTACTCGGGGCCGATGGGCATCTGCTGCCCGGTGCGCGCGTTGGCGATGGTGACGGTCTCGCCGCGCTCCCACGCCGAGACCTGCTCGGCCGACCAGCGCGAGGGGATGTCGGCCACCGCGGCCCAGGTCACCAGGGCGTCGACCCGCGGGTCCTCGGTCGCCGCCAGGATCGCCGCCGCGCCGCCGCGCGAATGCCCCAGCACCCCCACCCGCCGCGGCTTCCGCGCGAGGAGGGTGCCGCCCGTAACCGCGTCGATCACGGAGCGGATCTCCGCCAGCTCGCGCGTGTGGGTGTTGCGGGCGAAGAGATCGAGGGCCGAGAAGTCCTTCCCGTCCGCCCCCACGCCGTTGTGGGAGAAGTCGAAGGTCACCGCCGCGTGCCCCCCAGCCGCCAGCGCGCGCGCCAGCGGGGGGAAGAAGCCCCACTCGCGGAACCCCTTGAAGCCGTGGCACACCACCACCGCCGAGGTGGGCGCGCTCCCCGCGCGAACGCGCACGTCCCCGCGCACCGGCGGCCCGCCGTCCCTGGGGCGGATCTCGAAGCGGGTGCGCGTCATCTCGGCGGAACCGGCGACGGAGTCGGGCATGGCCTCTCCTGGATGGTCTCGAATCAGTGCTCCGGCGCCGTCCCGTTGCGTCGCGCGGACGACGCGGTCCCCACCCGCGACCATCGAGCCGGCGCCCGTCGAGACGGCCGAGCAGCATCCGCCGAAGCAGGCTCTACGCCGCGGGCTCCACCAGCGGGCAGCCGGCGCACGGGGTGGCGCGGGGGCAGCCCTCGCAGGGCAGCTCGTCCTCTCCCGCCTCGTGCGCGCGCACGGCGGCGAGGCGCGCGGCCAGGTAGCGGACGCGGCGGCGGTTGGTGGGCTCGGAGAACTCCCCCTCGCGCGCCGCGTCCAGCGTGCCGGACGCGGCGCCGGCCACGATCTCGCGCACCTGCGCCAGCTCCTCGACGCTCATCGGGCCCAGCCCGGGCACCTCGCTCCGCGCCTGGCGCTCGATCGTCACCACCTTGCGGGCGAAGGAGACGAAGAGCGAGCACGCCTCGGGGCAGGGCACGGCGGCGTCGCCCTCCACCGGACCCTCGTCGGGCAGGGCGAGCGGGGTGGCGGCGTCCACGTCCCACGCCACGCGGCGCAGGCACACCTCGTCGCCGCAGCAGGCGCGCACCGTGTCGCGGGCCGGCCCCTCCGCCAGCAGGCGCACGGCGGAGTAGATGCCGCTCTGCCGCGCCGCCGTCTCCCGCCAGTGGGTCACGCGCAGCGTGCCCGCGCGCCCGGCGTGCCAGTGCACCGCGCACGCGGGGTAGAGGTATTCCAGCGCCGTCCACAGCCCGCGCCCGTCCAGCTCCACGATCGCCCAGCCGCGCCGCAGGTTGGGCGAGGTCTTGAGCGGGCGGTGCTCCCCCGTGTCCGTGGTCTGCGCGATCTCGCGCGCGGCGTACGGGTCCGCGGTGGTCCGCAGCGCGTCGAGCGGCAGGCCCTCGTCGGCGCGGTGGCGGACTTCGTAGACGCCGGGCGAGACGGCGCGCAGGCGGGCCTGCAGGAACGCGCGTCCGGCCGGGCCGGCCTCCTCGACCCACCCCAGGAGGGCCGTCCGGGCCTCCGCCACGCCCCCCGCCGGCGCGTGGGCGCCGCGGGCCGCCGCCGCGTCAGACACGCGCGACCTCCGCGATCCGCAGCTCCGCCGGCACATCGGCGCCGGCCTCGCGCGCGCGCTGCAACACGATGTCCGCCACCTCGGGGAAGGTGCCCACC
Source organism: Longimicrobiaceae bacterium (assembly GCA_030146875.1). Lineage (GTDB taxonomy): Bacteria > Gemmatimonadota > Gemmatimonadetes > Longimicrobiales > Longimicrobiaceae > JASLAX01. The sequence continues at coordinate 6,731 of JASLAX010000168.1, read as the reverse complement.
GGGGCGGCGTAGAACACCGTCCTCCCCTCCTGCTCCGTCACGGGCGACACGGCGGGGCGGTTCAGGCCCAGGTCGTCGGGGATGGTCTCCTGCGTGTGCCACCCCTCGGCCACGAAGAAGGGGACCAGGACCAAGCGGCTCTCCGTCATTCCGGCCAGCACCTCGGCCACCTCGGGCGGCTGGTCCAGGAAGCCCGTGGCGACCCGCCTGAACACGCGGGCGGCCTCCGCCTGCCGCGCCACGCTGTAGATGACCTCGGACGAGTTGCTGTTCCGCTCCGTGCCGTGGCCGATGATCACCAGCCCCGCCTCGCGCGCCTCCCGGGCGGAGAGCCCGGCGATCTCCTCGGCCCGGCGCAGGATCATCCCCGGCATCCACGGGTGCGTGCCGACCGGGCCGGTGTAGCGGATCGTCTTCCCCGCCTTCGCCGTGGTGGACGGGGCCGGGCCGTCCAGCCCCAGGTCGCGCGGGATCACCTCCTCGGTGAAGTAGCCCTCGGAGATGAAGAGCGGGACCACGTACACGTCGTCCGCCTCCACCAGGTCGAACACCTCGCGCAGGGAGGGCTCCTCCTTCCAGAAGCACTCGCGCACCTCGTGGAACGCGCCGGTGCGGCGGATGGCCTCCGCGTGGCGGTAGACGGGCGCGCTGGACTCCGCGTTCAGGTGCGAGCCGTGGCCCACGATGATCAGTGCCTGCAAACCGCTGTGCTCCCTGCGGATGGTGCCGTCGCGGGCGATGGCCGCGAAGGCTGGACGAACGCTGGATGACCTTGCGGAAGAATGGGGGCGCGGGGGAGGGGGAGCAAGGAGCGGAGCGGATCCCTGGCGCGGGGCGCGGGAAGCGAGCACCATTGTCCGGACGACACCCCCGCCTCCCGCTCCGCCCGCGACGCCGACCATGCCCGCAGCCCTTCTCCTTCTCGCGCTTCTCCTGCTCCCCGCGTGGGACGCCGCCGATGCGCAGGCCGCGCCCCGCTGGACCTCCGTCTCCACCGGCGCCGGCCACGCCTGCGCGCTGGACGCCACCGGCCGCGCCTTCTGCTGGGGCGACAACGCCTCGGGACAGCTCGGCGCCCGGACGCCGCTCCGCTGCGGCGCGCTGGACGAGTCCGCACGCCGGGGCTGCTTCCCCCCGCCGAGCGAGGCGCCGGTGGCCGTGCGCGGCGCCCGCCGCTTCACCGCCCTGGCGGCGGGGGAGGCGGCCACCTGCGCGCTCGACGGCGCGGGGCGGGCCTTCTGCTGGGGCGGCGGCGTTCCGGGCTCCCGCAGCCGCTGCGTGCGCGACGCGCCCTGCACCTTCGAGCCGCTGGAGGTGCACGGGAAGCACCGCTTCCGCGTGCTCCGGCAGACCCGCGCCGGGCTCTGCGGGGTGACCTTGGGTGAGGAGGCCCTCTGCGCCTCGCTGCCGGCGGCGCTGGGGGGAGACACCGTGGCCACGCTGCGCGGCGAGATGACGCGGGTGGCGATCGGGGTGCGGGCGGTGGACGCGTTCTCCCGCTATCCGATCCACAACCTGTGCGTGGTGGGGCAGGAGGGAGGGCTGCGCTGCCGCGGGAGCAACGGGGCGGGGCAGCTCGGTATCGGCACGCGGCCGTGGACGCGCGGCTCCGACCCGCGGTGGCGCGCCGACTCGCTGGTCCGCGTGGACGCGGGCGGGCCCGTGCAGGAGGTGGTGGTGATGTGGCAGTGGGCCAGCGCGCTCGGCCTGGACGGGCGCGTCCACACGTGGGGGATCCGCTCCGTCGCCGACCACGCCTTCCGCGACACGCCCGACGACCCGCGCTGGTGCCGCGAGTTCCCGTGCGCCACGCGTCCGGAGCCGCTCGCGGCGGTCCCCCGGCTGACGGGGCTGAGCCGGCACGCCTCGGAGGTGTGCGGGCTGACGGCGGAGGGGGAGGCGTGGTGCTGGGGGCTGGCGGGGCGGGTGCGGCGGGTCGCGCCCGAGCTGCGCTTCTCGTCGCTCGCCGGATACGACCGCGCCGACTCGCGGAGCTGCGGCGTCACCCGGGGCGGCGAGCTGTGGTGCTGGACCACGGGGGCGACCCCGGTGCGCGTCCCCCACCCGCGCCGGGCGTCGCGGGGCTGAGGCGTCAGCCCCCCAGCGACTGCTTCACCAGCAGGTCGTACGCGGCGCGCTGGGCGGGGTAGCTCCTGCGGGGTGACGATGCGTGGAGCGTTGAATGACGGCCACAGCGCGGTACTATCGGTTGAGTCTTCGAACGGGTAGACTGTGAGAGTTTCTTCATCTAAAGAGTATCCTTCACCTCCGAGAATGTCATGGCACTGGAAGACGGGATTGCGGCCCACTCCGCGAAGGTGTCGTCAACCTCATACTCGATGTCAGTCGGTGAATTGATCGCTATGTACCGGGACCGGGAACTCGACCTCCATCCCGAGTTTCAGCGGTTTTTCAGGTGGACTCCCGAACAGAAGTCTCGGCTCGTTGAGTCTCTGCTGCTGGGCATCCCTGTTCCGCCGATCTTCGTTTCTGAACGGGGCGATTCTAAGTGGGATGTAATCGATGGTCTCCAGCGACTTAGCACTATCTTCGAGTTAACTGGCGAGCTACGGGGGCCGGACGGCACGGAGAAGCCGCCCTTAGTCCTGACCAGAACCAAGTACCTGAGGGAACTTGAAGGGATGCGATGGGGAGGGGATGAGCCGGTTCTGCCGGACTCCGCGCGCATCAAGATTAAGCGCGCACGATTAGATGTGAACATTATCAAGTCGAGTAGCGACGAGGTCGCAAAATACGAAATCTTCCAACGCCTGAATAGCGGGGGCTCGAACGCGACCGATCAGGAGGTGAGAAACTGTGTTCTGGTCATGAACGACGCTGCGTTTTTCGAGTGGCTATCAGAGTTGTCAAAGATGCCGGAATTCGTAGCTTGTGTGCCCCTCACCGACCGAGCTATCGATGAAGCCTTTGATTTGGAACTCGTCGTCCGGTTTGTTGTGCTGACGTTGGCGAGTATAGACGATCTTCGTTCTATGGATGAACTCGGCAGTTTTCTTACCGATCAGAGCCTGCTAATCGCAAAGCAAGACGTGGAGTTGCGAACGAGGGTTGCGGCTGCCTTCGGCAATACGTTTCGTTTCTTGGCTGATCATATGCAGGAGAAAGCATTCAAGCGCTTTGATGCTGCGCGAAACAAGTATCTCGGTGCGATGTTGATCTCTGTTTTCGAAGTGGTTGCGACAGGCCTGGGGAGAAGATATCTGGAAGGCAAGGACAGCCCCAATGTGGCCGAGTTTCAGGATGAGCATCGGAAACTCTGGACGGATCCTGAGTTGACAACTTACGTCGGTTCGGGGATCCGTGCCTCGTCACGAATTCCGAGAACCGTTGACTACGGTAGGCGGTGGCTCGGCCGATGAGTAGAGTTCGGACAGTCGAACAGTTGGGTGACAGACTCAGTGAGAATGCCAAGCGACGGAAGCGAGAACTTATCACAATTCGTCAGATGCTTCCACCGGCTGTTCCGGCCCCGCTTGACCTGTGGTTGCGCCTCTCACCCGTTTTTGCTTATGCACATTGGGAAGGATTTGTGAAGGATTCTGCAACTCTCTACCTCAAGCTTGTCTCAGAGAAGTCATATGCGTTATCGGGGTTAAAGCCGAATATGCAGGCTCTGGCTTGTCGGTCAGAGATGCTGGTAGCGGTTGGTGCGAATAAGAGGATCAGGCCACATTTGGCAGTCGTCGATAGACTCGTAGATCGCATCGCGGAGTCGGTGACAGTTCCTAACGATGCAATCGACACCGAGTCAAACCTTAATTGGGAAGTCTTCGAAAATCTGTGCGCCGTTGTCGGTATTTCAACCGACGGGTACTGGAATGACCATCGGGGTTTGATCGACGACATGTTTCGGGCTCGCTGCGAAGTCGCTCATGGACAACTTTTCACCCCAGGAACGGTTGAGGCTGTGCAGTATGTGGACTTCACTTTGAGGGCACTCAGCGTCTTTACCACAGACCTAGAGAACGCCGCGGCGACGAAGGCTCATCTGCGGCGTCCATAACTCGCGGCGTCACGGACTCACTTCCGCAAAGACTTCAGATCCGACGTCGAGCCTTCCTTCTCGCATACGGCAGCAATGGGAGCGGGTTACGTCGTCCTCTTCCGGCTTCGCCGCAGCAGCTAGCACGAAGTGAACGCAGCAACCCGGAGCGTGCCGCCGGCCATGGAGTGAAACGTTCGGTGGGTGGTTTGCCTTGGGGTGTGGCGCGCATTCGGAGGCGAGTCTGCTTCACTGGTTGACCACGCGCCAGGCTATCTGTTGGCCGAGGCGTCCTGTCGCCGATGCGGTCAGCCCCCCAGCGACTGCTTCACCAGCAGGTCGTACGCGGCGCGCTGGGCGGGGGAGAGCTTCATGGGGATGCCCACGACGAGCGCGGGGCGGCTCGTCTGCTCGGGGAGGTGCAGGACCAGGTGGTCGGGCGAGACGGGCGGGGCGTAGTCGGACGAGAGGCCGCTGGCGTCGATCTGCACCGTGCGCCCGGAGGCCGTCAGCGTGGCGAGCAGGCGGCCGTACTCCAGCCACTCGCGCAGCGGGTCCGAGCCCTCCGCGGCCACGGCCGGGATCAGGCGCGTCTCGTAGTAGCGGCGCGCCTTCTGGTACGCCTCGGGGGCGGCCTCGCGCATCTCCTTCAGCCGGTCGCGGTAGAAGTCGCGCGGGTCGCGGGCGCCTCGCTCCGTGAGCGCGGCCTGGAACCGCTCGTCGGCGCGCGCGCGCTGGTCGCTCTCCGCCATGCGTCCTCCGCCGGGGTGGGTGGATCGGGGAGGGCGGAAGGTAGCGACCCGCGCCGGACGCGGCTACCGCGCCCTGGGCCGGTCGGCCAGGCGGACGACGAGCTTCGGCCCCGACCACGTCTCGTCGATCGCGCACACCTTCACGTCCACCATCCCGCGCGCGAGCCCGACGCCGCGGACGACGTCCTCCGTCAGGTCGGTGGGCACCTTCGCCGCGCGCTTGGGCCACGCCACCCGGAGCGCCCTCGGGTGGAGGGCCGCCGCCGCGCGCGGGAAGCGCTCCCGAAGCTCCGCCCGCCACCGCGCGAAGACGAGCGCGACGTCGAGCCCGCCCTCCCCCGTCTCCGCCCCGATCGCCACCCCGTCCGGAAGCTCGCCGAGCGTCGTGGGGAAGCCTTCCGGCGCGGCGTCCAGGAACACCCGGTGCCCCGCCCGGATCCCCAGCTTCTTCGGAAGGGGAGTCCCCGAGTATCCCGCCATCGCGTTCGCTGTTAGAATGAGGGCGAGGAGGCGCGCCGCGGCGAGCGCGGCGCCGGACCGAACCCCGGGCGGATCCCGGGGCCGACCGGAGGCGGAGCGATGAGCACCACCCATACCCTCGGCGGCGAGCCGACCGCGTTCGAGCTCTCCTGGGAGCTCTTCGGCGAGCTGTCGCGCGTGTTGGCGCTGCGCGTGGCGCGCGACTTCGAGCCCGAGGTCGTGATCGGCATCGCCACGGCGGGCGTGCTGCCGGCGGCCACCATCGCGGCGATCCTGCAGGCGGACCTGTACGCCATGCGCATCTCCCGCCGCGAGATGGGGGAGATCGTGAGCGACTTTCCGCGGGTGATGACGCCCGCCCCCACGCAGGTGCGCGGGCGGCGCGTGCTGGTGGTGGACGAGATCACCGGGAGCGGCGACACCCTGCGCCTGGCCGTGGCCGCCATCCGCGAGCAGGCCCCCGAGGAGGTCTGCACCGCCACCGCCTTCGTGAAGCCCGGCGGCTACCGCCCCGACTACTGGGCCCTGGAGACCGAGGCCCGCATCGTCTTCCCCTGGGACCGCCAGATCCTGGGCGACGAGGGCGAGCTGGTCGTCCACCCGCAGTACGCCGGGCTCGTTCCGGAGATCTGAGGCGGGGACGGGGCTGCGTCCGCGTGTCCCGCGGCGCCCGCGTTCCGGGGGCGTAAAGCCCCCGGCTGGCTACTACGATCGTCCCTCCGGGACTCCACCCCCGCCGACCCGCTGGAGCCTGCACGTGCAGCCCATCCAGGTTCCCTCTCCCACTCGTGGGAGAGGGTGGCGGGCTCTCGCGGAAGATGCGGGTAACGCACGGCGGCCGACCGAGCCCGCCGGGTGAGGGCCTCCCAGGGTGGAGTCACCCGAGGACCTCCATCCCCACACGCACCGAGGGCCGGCCCCACCCGGGAGCCGGCCCTCGCGCCGTGCGGGCGGTGCGGTGTTCAGCCGCCGCGGGCCATTGAGTCCAGGAACTCCTTGTTGGTCTTCGTCTTCTTCATGCGCGTGAGCAGGAAGTCGATCGCCTCGGCCGGCGGCATGTCGCCCAGGAAGTTGCGGAGCAGGTAGACGCGGGTCAGCTCCATCTCGCTCAGGAGCAGGTCCTCGCGGCGGGTGCCCGAGCGGTTCAGGTCGATGGCGGGGAAGATGCGCTTGTCCGCGATGTGGCGGTCCAGCGCCAGCTCCATGTTGCCGGTGCCCTTGAACTCCTCGAAGATCACCTCGTCCATCCGACTCCCCGTGTCCACCAGGGCCGTGGCCACGATGGTCAGCGAGCCGCCCTCCTCGATGTTGCGCGCCGCGCCGAAGAAGCGCTTGGGCTTGTGGAGCGCGTGCGCGTCCACGCCGCCGGAGAGGATCTTCCCGGAGTGGGGGACCGTCACGTTGTAGGCGCGGGCCAGGCGGGTGATGGAGTCCAGCAGGATCACCACGTCCTTGCCGTGCTCCACCAGGCGCTTGGCCTTCTCCAGCACCATCTC
>JASLAX010000138.1 GCA_030146875.1 Longimicrobiaceae bacterium | reverse complement strand
GGCGCGCCGGGGCGGCGCCGTGAACGCGGGGCGCGGCAGCGGGCGCCCCGCCTCCGTACCGGGGCGCGGCGGACGCGGCACCCCGCCGGGGCGCGGGAAGCCCAAGCCCTGAGGGGATGCGGTCGCGAAGGGAGGGCGCCGCTCCGGCCGGTCCGGGGCGGCGCCTTCGGCGTTCCGGGGATACCCCCCTACCCAACCCGGAGCGACGGGTTAGCTTTACACGGGCGCGCCGCCGGCGCGCCCGTCCCCGTTCCCACGCCCGAGCCATGATCCAGCTCACCGAAGCCGCGCGCGCGAAGATCCAGTCGCTGGTCGACGCCGAGGTGGTGCGCGACCCCGCGCTCCGCATCGCGCTGGCGGGCGACGAAGCCCCGCGCAGCGCCCTGGACCGCGCCTACGCGATCTCGCTGGTGGAGCGCGAGGACAAGCAGAAGACCGAGATCGCCATCAACCTGGACGGCATCCGCGTGCTGCTGAACCTGGACACCTCCAACCTGCTGAGCGGCGCCACGGTGGACTGGTCCGAGGCGGACGGGGGCTTCTCGGTGGAGACGCCCCGCCCCCGCCCAGCGGCCCCCCCGCCGCCGGTGCGCGCGGACGGCGCCGCGGGGGCGTCCGGCCCCCTGGGCGAGCGGGTGCAGTGGGTGCTCGACGAGCTGGTGAACCCCCGCATCGCCGCGCACGGCGGCGCCGTGGAGCTGGTGGACGTGGCCGACGACGTCATCTACGTGCGCATGAGCGGCGGCTGCCAGGGATGCGCCGCCTCGGCCGCCACGCTGCGCCAGGGCGTGGAGCGGATGGTGCGCGACGAGGTGCCCGAGGTGCGCGAGATCGTGGACCTGACCGACCACAACGCCGGGGCGAACCCGTACTACTAGGGCGGGATCCACGGCGGCGCGAGGCAGTCGGGCGGGGGACCGGCGGCGAGCGCCGCGCGTCCGTCGGGGTGGTGAGGCAGGGCGAGATCCCGCGGGCGAGGCCCGGGGGGACCTCGCCCTTCGTCCGTCATGCCGTTCCCGCGGGGAGCCAGAGGGTGAAGGTCGCGCCCTCGCCCGGGGCGCCGGAGACGGTGAGGTCGCCGTCCAGCAGGCGCGCGATCAGCCGGCTGATGGCCAGCCCCAGGCCGTGTCCGGCCGCCCCGCCGGCGGTCGGAAGCCGGTGGAACTCGCCGAAGATGCTCTCGCGCGCGTCCGGCGGGATCCCGGGGCCGGTGTCGCGTACGTGGGCGGCCACCCAAGGGCCGGGGCCCGGCGCGTCGGCGTCGGTCTGCAGGGAGAGCGTGATGCGTCCGGGGGCGGGCGTGTACTTGATGGCGTTGGAGAGCAGGTTCCCCAGCACCTCCCTGACGCGCGCCGGGTCCGTGTGGACGGGCACCGGCGGGCCGCCCTCCCACGCCAGCACGTGCCCCGCGGCCTCGGCGGCGCCCCGCTGGTCCTCCAGCGCCTCCGCGGCCACCGCCGCCAGGTCCACCGGCTCGCGGTTCACGGGCAGCCCGCCGCTCTCCGCGAGGGAGAGGTCGAGCAGGTCGCCGACCATCGCCAGCGCGCCGTGGATCCCGCGGCGGATGCCGGCCACCCACCTGGCCTGCTCCGGGAGGAGCGTCCCGCGCAGCTCCATCTCCAGGAGCTGCGCGTATCCATCCGCCGCGCCCAGCGGGTTCTTCACGTCGTGGGTCACCCCGCGCAGCAGCCGGGTCCGCGCCTCCGTCGCCTGCGTCACGGCCAGGAGGAGCTTCTCCTGCGCCAGCACGGCGTTGCGGGCCTCCGTCGTGTCGCGGAGCACGACGGTGTACACCCTCTCTCCTCCCAGGTCCAGCTTGGAGATGGACGCCTCGGCGGGGAACTCCTCGCCGTTCCTGCGTCGCCCGGTGATCTGGTGCCGCTGCCCCATCCGCCGCGCCACCTCGGGCGACTCGCCGAACGCGCGGACGTGGCTCCCGTGCGCCGCCCGGGCGTGCTCCGGGATCAGCACGTCCAGGTGCTGCCCCATGACCTCGTCCGCGCGGTAGCCGAAGATGTGCTCCGCGCCCTCGTTGAACAGGGTGACGTGCTGGCTCTCGTCCACCGAGACGATGGCCTCGGCGGCGATGGAGATGATGCGGGAGAAGCGCTCCTCCGCCGCCCGGGCGGCCCCCACGGCGCGCTCCGCCTGCCGCATCAGCCGCGAGTTGTCGATGGCGATCGCGGCGCGCGCGGCCAGGTCCTCCCCGATCAGCAGGTCCCGCGCGGTGAACGAGTCGCCGTGGTTGGGGCTGATGTAGGTGATGGCGCCCAGCACCTCCCCGCGCGCCAGGAGCGGGATCGTCATGAACGACCCGATCTCCAGCGCGCGGAGGATGGCCAGGTTCCCCGGCGACCGCGCCGCGGCGACGAGCATCTCGTCGGTCACGGGGAAGACGACCTGGCTGCGCCGCGTGCGCATGGCCGAGGGAACGCCCAGCGGATCGTCGCGCAGCGGCGGCCACCCCTCCATGAGCTGCTCCGCCAGCCGCTGCCGCTCGGGGTCCGGGTGGATGATGGCGAGCCGCCGCATGTGGTCGCCCTCCAGCAGGTCGACCACGCACCACGAGCCCAGGTGCGGCAGGGAGAGCCGCGCCACGGTGGCGAGCGTCGTCTCCACGTCCAGCGAGTCGGCCAGCAGCCGGGACGCCTCGACGAGGAAGGAGAGGTCCCGCTCCCGGACGAGGTGCCGGGGGTCCTGGGATGTGGTCACGGTAGGATCTCTGGAGGGCCCGCGCCCTGGTGGCTCACCGGCACCGTCACGGCCGTCGGGGTGGCGCACCCCCGTGAACGGAGGACGCATTTATCGCTCCCTGGACGGCCTGGAGCGCCGGGACCGGTGGACCGCCCCGCCTCACCACACCCCGCGCACCTCCACCTCGCAGAGCTCGGACGGAACCGCCGGATCGTCGCGGTCCACCACGCAGAGGACCCGCCCCGGCATCCCGGGCACCGCCACCACCCCCTCGACCTTCCCGTCCCACGCGCCGTCCTCCAGCCCCAGGATCGGCGTCCACCGCACGTCGCCTCCGTCGATGACGCCGAGGGCGGAGCCGGCGACGCGGCCGTCGCGGGTGGCATCGGGGGAGTCCTCGGCCGAGGCGGCGAAGAGCGTGCGGCCGTCCGGGAGCGCCTCGGCGTCGGTGAAGGTCAGGCGAAGGCCGTCCAGCGCGCCGAGGGTGTACTGCACGACGTGCGTCGGACGAGGAGGGGTGCCGCGCGCACTGTCCGCGAGCCAGGCGAGCAGGGCGGGGCCGTCCAGGTCGCAGGTGGCGTCGACCGGAAGGAGGGCGCCCCTGCGAGCGCCGTTGCCGCGGTTGAAGAGGCGGATGGCTCCACCGGTCCAGACGGCGCCCTCCACGTTCAGCTCGCTCCCGGCGAACTCCGGCGTCGCGCGGAGAAGGTCGTAGAGGGCGCCCGCGCCGACCGTGCGGACGGAGGGCGTGCCGGCCCCCCACCCCGTCGCGACCAGGATCCCGTCGCGGTGAGCGGCCGAGCCCGAGCCGAAGGCCAGCAGCGCCTCCCCACCGTTCCACGGAACGGCGACGCACGATTCGAAGTCGGGCTTCAGGTGCTTGTTGCCGCGGTCGTCGCCGAACTGGCGGGCCCCGTCCGCGCCGCGGAGGAGCGGGATGGAGCCCGCCATGCCGGTGGAGGGGTCGATCCAGGCCAGGAAGGAGGCGTCGTCCTGCACCACGGCCAGGCGTCCGCCCACCCACGCGATCCCCGAGCCCGCGCGCAGGTGCGCCGGCCGGTCCAGCGCCGCGTCCGCGCCGGCGGCGTAGTGCAGCTCCGTCGTCCTCACCACCCTTGCGTGGAGCCCGGCGCCCCGCCGCCCCGTCACGATCCGCGTCATCTGCCTCCCGCGCTCGTCCTCACCCGCCGCGGAGGGCGCGGCCCACGGCGCTCACCGTGCGCTCCACCGCCCGCACCTCCTCGTCGTCCAGCCCCTTCAGGAGCGAGGCCAGCGCGTCCACACGGCGCGCGCGGCCCTCCACCAGCACCCGCTCGCCCTCCGCCGTGGCGCGCACCATCCAGACGCGGCCGTCCGCCGGGTCGCCTTCCCGGACCGCCAGGCCGTCGCGCTCCAGCCGGTCCACCACGCGGGTCATGGTGGGCGCGCGCACCTGCTCCGCCGCCGCCAGCTCCCCGATCGTGCGCGGCCCGCCGAAGACCAGCACCGAGAGCGCGGAGAGGTGCGGCGCCGTGACGCCCGACGCAGCGTCCTGGCGGCGGAGGTGGCGCAGCAGGTGGATGGCCATCGAATGCAGCCGGTCGGCGGCGGTCCTGCGGGCGTCCTCCGACGATTCTCTTGCGCGGTTCGCGTCCATGGGAGTACAATCTACTTAGCCTTGCTAAATAATCCAGGGCGACGCATCCACCCCCTCCGGAGGCCGGCATGAGCGCGGCGCGAACGATCTTCGACGCAGTGAAGGAGGGAGACGTGGACGGCGTGCGCGCGCTGCTGGACGCCGATCCGGCGCTGGCTTCCGCGAAGGCGGAGGGCGGCGTCTCGCCGCTGATGACGGCCCTGTACCACGGGAAGCGGGAGGTGGCCGACGCCATCCTGGAGCGCCGCCCGCCTCTGGACGCCGCCGAGGCCGCGGCCGCGGGCGACGTCGAGGTCCTTCGCGCGAGGCTGGAAGAGGACCCCGACGCCGTCCGCCGGCAGACGGCGGACGGGTGGACGCCGCTGCACCTCGCGGCCTTCTTCGGCCGCCTTCCGGCGCTCCGCCTGCTGCTGGAGCGGGGAGCGGAGGTGAACGCGCGCTCCACGAACCCCATGAAGAACCTGCCCCTCCACGCGGCCATGGCCGGGCCGCTGGGAACCGAGGGCATCCGCCTGCTCCTGGACGCCGGCGCGGAGGTGAACGCCACCCAGCACGGCGGCTACACCGCCCTCCACTCCGCCGCCATGCACGGCGACCCCGACGTGGTCCGCCTGCTCCGCGAGCGCGGCGCCGACTCCTCGCTCGCGTCGGACGACGGCAGCACCGCGGCGGACTTCGCGCGGCGGAAGGGGCACGAGGGGGTGCTGGACCTCCTCTGACCTTCCTCCCGGCGGCGTCGGAGGGCGTCAGCGCGGGACCACGTACTCCGCGATGACGGGAACGTGATCGGAGAGCCGGTCGGCGTCGCGCTGGCGCACGTGGTAGCGGCCGAGCGCGGCGTCGCGAGGGAAGAAGAGGTAGTCCAGCGTGCGGTCCAGGCGGGCGATGCGCGGGTCGTTGGGGATGTGCGTGAACCAGCGCGCCCGCTCCGGCCCCGTCGCCTCCTCCTTCGACGGAACCGCGCGCCAGCGGGCGAAGAGCGGGGCGATCTCCGTGACGGGGTTGTAGTACGATCGCTGTTCGGGGTGGATGGCCGCGTACGAGGATGCGTCCGGCAGCAGGTTGAAGTCGCCGCCGATCACGAACGGCCGCCCCTCCGCGGCGCGCGCGGCGAGCAGCGAGTCGACCTGCGCCACCTGCTCGTCCATCGTCCGCGAGCCGGCGCTGAACGCCTCCAGGTGCGTGCTCATGGCGGAGAGCGGCCGCCCGCCCTCCACGGGGAGGTCGGCCTCCAGCACGGCGCGGCGGAGGTGGAACTGGCGCGTCACGGGATCGTTCGGCATCAGAGCGAGCTGGTGCCGCCGCGCGGCGGAGATGCGGTGCCGGGAGAGGATGGAGAGCTTCATCCCCACCGAGCTGCGGATGCGCGGGTGCGGGACGTACGCCGCCTTCCAGTACCACGCCGACGCGTGGCAACGGTACTCCGCCGGGAGCAGCTTCCGCAGCTCCGCGAGCTGGTCCATCCCCCCGGTGCGCGCCGCGCCCTCGTCCACCTCCTGCAGCAGCAGCACGTCGGGATCCTCCTCCCGGATCACCCGCGCCACCCCCGCCAGGGTCGTCCGCACGTCCGCCTCGGTGGGCCGGTCGTCCGGCCCGCTGTCGCCGGGGACGTCGTAGAAGAAGACGTGGCCCTTCCCCGCCATGTACTGGACGTTCCACGTCATCACCCGCACGGTGTCGCCGGGGCGTAGCGCGGGCGCCCCCGGCGCGCAGGCGACGGTCTCGTCCTGCCGGTCCGGCGGGTGGAAGGTGGTGAGGCGGACGGCGGACACCGCCGCGGCGGCGGCGACGGCCAGGCCGCCCGCGGTCCAGCCCAGGGCTCTGCGGATGCGCATGGTTCCGGGAGGTGAGGGGGAGGGACGGGGCGCGCCGCTTGCAGCCCCCCTCCGCTCGCGACGGACACCCGACCGGAGGAGGACGGATGGAGCGGAGGAACCTGGAGGGCAAGCGCGTGGCGATCCTGGTGGCCGACGGCTTCGAGCAGGTGGAGCTGACCGCGCCGCGGAAGGCGCTGGACGACGCGGGGGCGGACACCCGGATCGTCTCCCCCGCGGAGGGCACGGTGCGCGGGTGGAGGCACACCGAGTGGGGCGACGACTTCCCGGTGGACGTGCCGCTGAAGGGCGTGAGCGCCGACGACTTCGACGCCCTGCTCCTTCCCGGCGGCGTGCTGAACCCCGACCACCTGCGCCAGGACGAGGACGCCGTGCGGCTGGTCCGCGACTTCGTGCGCGAGGGCAAGCCGGTCGCGGCGATCTGCCACGGCCCCTGGCTGCTGGCCGAGGCCGACGTGGTGCGCGACCGCGAGCTGACGTCCTATCCCTCCATCCGCACCGACATGGAGAACGCCGGCGCGCGCTGGGTGGACCGCGAGGTGGTGACCGACCGTGGGCTGGTGACCTCGCGCAACCCGGACGACATCCCCGCCTTCAACCAGAAGATGCTGGAGGAGTTCGCCGAGGGGCGCCACCCGCCGCGGGACTGACCCGCCGCGGCGCCGCGAGGCGCCCGGCGGGGGCTCACGCGTCCGCCAGCGCGCGCCCCACCCGCTCCCCGAACGCCGCCGGGTCCGAGCGCACCACCTCCACCTCCGGCGTGCCGTGCCAGGCCGCGCACTCGCGCAGCGCCCGCGCCACGTCCGCCGCCAGCGCGCCGCTCATGCGCACGCCGGGCTCGGCGTGGAGCGCCTTCACCTCGAAGCGCCCCTCCTTCCGGTGCGCCTTCGCGTCCAGGCGGCCCACCAGCGCGCCGCGACGCAGGACGGGGAGCACGAAGTACCCGTAGCGCCGCCGGGGCGCGGGGGTGTAGCACTCGATGCGGTAGTCGAAGCCGAACATCTCCGACGCGCGCTCGCGGTGCCAGACCAGCGGGTCGAACGGGGAGAGGAGGGTCGTGAGCGTCGGCTTGAGCCGCCCCGCGGCCGCCTCCTCCGCCAGGGGGAGGAGGTCGGGATGGACGTACCCCGGCTCCTTCCACCCCTCCACCGCGACGGCGACCAGGACGCCCTCCCCCGCCAGCGTCCGCACCGCGTCGCGCGTCTCCGCCTTCGTCCGGAACCAGTCGGGCACCCACCGCGCGGGGGCGACGCCCATCGCGCGGATGGCGCGCTCCGCCAGCGTGCGGATCGCCTCCGCGCGCGTGGGCGCCGAGCCCGCGTCCCACCCGGGGAGCACGCGCTCGCGCAGGTCGTACACCCGCTGGAAGCGCTCGCGCCGCGCGACCATCACGCGCCCGGCGGTGAACAGCCCCTCCAGCGCGCGCTTCTCCGTCTTCCACTCCCACCACCCGCCGCGCTCGCCCTCCGGCCGCTCGAAGTCCGCCGAGCGTACCGGCCCGCCGTCGCGCATCCGCGCCAGCACGCGCTCCACGTCGTCCGCGTGCTTCTCCATCCACGCCTGCGAGTACTTCCACCTCGTCCAGCGCAGGTCGTCCATCCGGTGCCGCCAGAGCGGGTAGTCCTCCACCGGGACGAAGGAGGCCTCGTGCACCCAGTACTCGAACAGCTCCCCCTCGGCCAGCAGCTCCTCCAGCCACTCCGTCCGGTAGCCGCCCAGGCGGGAGAAGAGGACCAGGTAGGGCGAGCGCGCCACCACGTTGATGGTGTCGATCTGCAGCACGCCCATGCGCCGGATCGCGGCCAGCACGTCCGCCTTGGTGGCCGTGCGCCGCGGGCGGCGGTCCAGCCCCAGCGCGGCCAGGTGCAGCGCCCGCGCGGCGGAAAGGTCCAGCTCCAGGACGGGTCGCGTCATCGAAGGCAGGGCGGGGGATGAGGGTGGAAGACGGGGATCGGACGGCGTGAACGGCGACTGCACGGCGTCGAACGGCGATCAGACGTCGAATGGTGGGGATGTCGAGATGGGGTGCGTCGGGCGAGGACCCCTCACCCCCGGCCCCTCTCCCACAAGGGGAGAGGGGTGCACTGCCGTGGCGGCACGCACTGAAAGTCCAGTCCACGGAGGCGGACTTCGTGCTTCTCCGAGCCGCGAATTCATTCGCAGGCGGTGGTCGGGCTCCGGCCGGCGCCGCGGATGCCCCCCCGGCCGCGCCGCTCGGTCGGGCGGAACTACGCGGCCTTCGCCTGCGCGGCCTGCGGGCGGACCGTCCACGCGTGGGCGGCGCGGGCCAGCACCGTCGCGGACACCACCCCGACGACGGCCGTGATGGCCCAGAGCCAGTCGGAGCCGATCCGCTGCTGCACCAGCGTGCCCGCCGCCGGTCCCACGGTGAACGCCAGGCCGAACGCGGTGGTGTACGCGCCCATGTACTCGCCACGCCTCGCCTCCGGAGCGGCGTCGGCGGCGTACGCGCCCATCGCGGGGAACAGGATCATCTCCCCGACCGTCCAGATCACCACCATGGCGGCCACCCCCAGCGCCCCGTTCGCCAGCCCCAGCCCCCCGAAGCCCACCGCGAAGAGCAGCGAGCCCAGGACCAGGCCGGTGCGGTGGGGCCAGTGCGCCGTCGCCGCGCTGAGGGGCGCCTCCACCAGCACGATCATCACGGTGTTGATGGCCATCAGCAGGCCGTAGGTGGACTCCCGCTGGCCCAGCTCCTCCACCACGAACAGGGGGAGGGGGCCCACGCCCTGGAAGAACACCAGCGCGCCGAGCGACACGCCGGCCAGGAACGTCAGGTAGACGGGGTCGCGCAGGACTCCCGGGCCGCGCGCGGTGGACGTGGGCGGGGGGAGCGCGGCCACCGGGTCACCCGCGGCGGCCTTGGCCGCCGCCGCGCGGCGAAGGAGCAGCGCCAGCAGCAGGACCGCCAGGATGGAGCTCGCCCCGTCCAGCCAGAAGAGGGCGGGGAAGGAGACGGCGGCCAGGAAGCCGCCGACCACCGGCCCCACGCTCATCCCCAGGTTCACCGCCAACCAGTTGAGCGTGAACGCCTGCTTCCGCTGGTCCGGCCGCACCAGCGCCGTCACCAGCGAGAGCGAGGCGGGCCGCACCCCTTCCCCCACGACGGACCAGACGAAGACCACCGCCAGCACCAGCTCCAGGCGCTCCACCAGCGGCAGCGCCGCCAGCAGGATGCCGGAGAGGAGCAGCGAGCCCATCATCACCCGCCAGGCGCCGATCCGGTCGCAGAGCCTGCCCCCGTACGAGGTGCCGATCAGCGAGCCCACGCCGTACGCGCCCAGCGCCAGCGCCGCGGCCTTCGGGGGGTGCCCCAGGCCGCGGGTCAGGTAGAGCGCCAGGAACGGGAGCGCCATCGTCCCCATCCGGTTGACCAGGGTCGCGGCGGAGAGGGCCCACACCTCGCGGGGGAGCCCGGCCAGGCCGCGCCAGGGATTCGGCAGCTTCACGTACGGGGGGTTCTTCGGGGTTCCGGAGGAGGGGTGCGTCAGTCGCCGCCCTGCCCCACCAGCCAGCGCTCCAGCGCGGCGAGGACGTGGCGGCGCTCGGCGTCGCCGAGCGCGCGGCCGCGGGGGATGCCGTGCCACTTCTCCAGGCAGCCCCGGCAGCAGGTGGCGGTGGCGTGCTGGGCCACGAAGACGGGGTGCCCGCGCCAGGGCGTCTGCTTTCCGTCCTTCGCCGGCCGCGCGGGCGCCAGCCGGCGCTCCACGAAGCCGGCCGCGTGCGCCAGCACCGTCACCATCCCCTTCTCGCGCAGGTACGCGCCGTCGGTGGGGCCCAGGCGGAAGCGGCGGCGGAAGCCGGAGCGGGCCAGGCCGCGGAACACGTCGTCCAGCTCGCGCGGCGCGGCGGCCGGGGGCGCATCCCGCGCGTCCATCAGCGCTTCACGCCCGCCACCTCCACCATGGGCGGGGTGAGGAAGAACGCGGCGGGGTCGGCGGCGCGCTCGGCCCACGCGTCCAGGAAGGCGCGCCGGTCGTCCTCGTCGATCAGCCCCATCTGCACCAGGGTCGGCAGGAAGTTGCGGAAGAACGAGATCGGCCACTCCCAGCGCGCGTCGGTGGGGCGCGTGGCGTACGAGATGGAGCGCACCTCGCGCACCTCCAGCCCGTGCCGCATCATCATCCCGGGAACGCGCTGCCCCACGTCCGGGTCGCCGCCGCCGCGGCGGAACGACTCGGCGGTGGCCTCCAGCACCCGCTCGACGACGGCGCTGCGCGGGGCCATGGTGAAGCCGGCGTAGCGCGCGTAGTCCATCACCGCGAAGGTGCCGCCCGGGCGCAGCGCGCGCGCCACCTTCGCCACCACCGCCTCCGGGTCCGGGACGAAGCAGAGCACCCAGCGAGCCCACGCGCCGTCGAACGCGCCCTCAGGCAGGTCCATCGCCGTCACGTCCCCCAGGCGCGCCTCCACGTGAGCCGCGCCCCGCGCGCGGGCGTCGCGGTCCAGCGCCTCCACGAAGCGCTGCGACACGTCGATCCCCACGACGCGACCGGTCGGGCCGACGAGCCGCGCCAGGTCGAAGGTGGCGTAGCCGGGGCCGCAGCCCACGTCCAGCACCTTCCACCCGGTCGCGAACCCCGCGCGCCGCCAGATCGCCGCGGTGGTCTCCGCCCACACCGCGTGCTGGAAGCCCAGGCGCGACAGCTCGTCGTCGCCCGTGCCCAGCACGTATTCGTTCTCTTCCCCCGCCCGCACGTCGGTCACGTCTCCGCCTCTCCTGGCATCAGTCCTCCGCGTCCCGGCGGTCCATCCACGCCGCCAGGCGCCCCCACACGACCGCCACGCTCGCCAGCACCGCGATCACCTCCAGCCCGAAGCCGGGAAAGAGCGCCATCGCCGTGGTCGCGCCCCAGTAGCGGATCATGACCAGCCCACGGCGAGCATGATCGTCTCGAACAGCAGAGCCGCCCAGCCGAGCTCACCCAGGTGGTCGCGGAAGGGGCGGCGGGTGCGTTCGCGCATCGGCGTATCAACGCTCGTGGAGAATTTCGACGAACTCCCGCGGAGAGATGATGCGCGTGCCTGCGTAAACCAGATCCCCCGGGGCAGCCCGAAGTTCCTCGAAGTGCTTCCCGTTGCCGGTCACCAGGAAGTGCGCCTCTGCCGTCAAGGAAAGCAGCAGGATCGCCTCGTCCTTCGGATCTCGCTTCAGGAGGCCGCGAGGGGCGGGCACGTCCACGGGCAACGTGATGTCCCTGAACGCCTCGGCACCCGTGGCGGCGAGCCGCGAGTCGAATCCCAGGTGCGGGCGCGACAGCACGTCCGCAAGCTCCGCGAGGAGAAAGGCGCTGTGGAAGCCGCTGACGATCCCGCTCCGAACGGCATCCAGGCAAACTCGTGGCGAAGTTCGGGCTCCACGCGCGGCGGCGAGGTGAGCCGAGATGATCACGTTGGTGTCGAGAACGACCCTCGGCTTTTCGTTCACCGCCCCGCGCGACGGTGATACGCCCGGGTCTCCTGGACCGCCTCTTCAGCAAGCGCGTCCATCTCCTCCTCCGTCATGTCGACCAGCCGCTCGCGGAGCTCCTGCGGTGCGTTCTTCACCACGTACTGGAACTGGAGACGACCCAGGGCGCGGCGGAACTCGTCAGCCACGTCGGCTACGCCTACGCGCCGACTGATCTCGGCCAGCAGCAGGTGCGTGGAAGAATCGAGGGATGTGTAGAAATCAAGCGCCGCGGAAACGACCTCGTTCTCCGTGCGCTCCTCCGTCTCCGCTACCTTGCGGGTGCGGGCCGCCAGCTCGGGGCCAATGGCGTCTGCGATCGTCTGCTCGGACACGCTGCCTCCACGGTCGATGTGCTGCTGCCTACCCGAATATACCCCGGCACCCGCTCGCGTTCAACGGAGACGACCGCTCACTCCGCCATCGCCAGCAGCTCCGCGGTGTGGATGGCGCGGCGGCCGTCGCAGAAGTCGGCGATCTGGTGGCGGCAGGAGAAGCCGGGGGCCACCACCAGGTCCGTCTCCGCGGCGCCGCGGACGGCGGGGAACAGCACGCGCTCCCCGCAGGCCTTCGACACGTCGTAGTGGCCTTCCTCGTACCCGAACGAGCCGGCCATCCCGCAGCACCCGGAGTCCAGCACGGTGAAGTCCAGCCCCTCGACCCGCGAGAGGACGTTCGTGGTCGGCCCCATCCCCACCAGCGCCTTCTGGTGGCAATGGCCGTGGACGACGGCCTTCCGCTCCAGCCGTCCGGGCTGCCAGTCGGGGAGCGAGGCCAGGAACTCCTCCAGGGTAAGCGACGCCGCGGCCAGCGCCTTCGTCCTTCCATCCCGCACCAGGTCGGGAAGCTCGTCGCGCAGGGTCAGGATGCAGCTCGGCTCCACGCCCACTACGGAGGCGCCCCACTCCACCTCCGGCGCCAGCGTCTCCAGCATGGTGGTCTGCAGGTCGCGGGCGTGGTCCAGCAGGCCCTTGGAGACGGCGGCGCGGCCGCAGCAGACGGTCTTCGCCGGCAGCTTCACCCGGTAGCCCGCGCGCTCCAGCACGGTGACGGCGGCCTTCAGCGGCTCCGTCTGGAAGAACGCGTGGAAGGTGTCGTCCAGCAGCACCACCGTCGGGCGGCCGTCCTCCGGCGCCACCGGGCGGCGCTTGAACCAGCGGCGGAAGGGCTCGGCCGCGAGCGTCGGAAGCTCGCGCCGGTGGTCGATGCCGCCGATGCGCTTCAGCACCCCGCCCATCACCTTCTGCCCGAAGTTGGCGAGGCCGGGGGCGATGCCGCCCATGCGCGCGAAGTCGTGGATGCGCCCGAAGAAGAGCGACTCACGGTCGGTGCCGTGCTCGCGGTGGTGCTGCGCCAGGAACTCGGCCTTGTAGCGCGCCATGTCCACCCCCACAGGGCACTCCGTCTTGCACGCCTTGCACGCGAGACAGAGGTCGAGCGCCTCCAGCACCTCCTTCGACTTCATCCCGGGCAGCGCCCCGCGCATGGCCTCGCGCAGCGAGTTGGCGCGGCCGCGGGTGGAGTGCTCCTCCTCCAGCGTCACCATGAACGAGGGGCACATGGTACCCGCGTCCAGCTTGCGGCACACGGCCATCCCGTTGCACTTCTCCACCGCCTTGTCCCACCCGCCGTCCTCGGAGTAGTCGAACCACGTCTCCGGCGCCTTCGATGCGTACTCCTCGCCGAAGCGAAGGTTGTCGGACATGCGCTGGTACGGGGGGACGATCTTGCCGCCGGGGTTCATCCGCCCCTCGGGGTCGAACACGTCCTTGACCTTGCGATGCAGGTCCAGGATCTCCGGGCCGTACATCAGCGGCAGGAACTCCGACCGCGCCAGCCCGTCGCCGTGCTCCCCCGAGAGCGAGCCCCCGAACTCCACCACCAGCTCCGCCACCTCGCCCGCGATGGCCTGCATGCGGCGCACGTCGTCGCCGCGCTTCAGGTCCAGGTCCACCCGAATGTGCAGGCACCCCTGGCCCGCGTGCCCGAAGAAGCCCAGCTCCGTGCCGTGCCGGTGGACGATCTCCTCGAACTTGCGCGTGTACGCGCCCAGCTTCTCCGGCGGAATGCCGGTGTCCTCCACGAACTCCTGCGGCTTGATGTCCCGCGTGGGGGTGGTGCGGTAGAGGAGGCCGGTCGCCGCCTGCCGCAGCGCCCACGCGGCGAGCTGGTCGCGCGGATCCAGGTGGACGGATGCCACCGGCCGCCCCTCCAGCAGCGGCGCCCGCGCCGCGAAGTCGTGCGCCAGCCCCGCGACCTCCTCGGCGTCGTCACCGCTGAACTCGCAGAAGAGCACGCCCAGCGCGTCCGCCGCGGCGAAGGCGGCCGTGGGGCGGAACTCGAAGAGCTCGCGGGCGCCGCGCAGCACGCGCGAGTCCACGATCTCCAGCGCGGAGAGCCCCCGCTCCGGCAGGATCGCGGGCACGGCGTCCATCGACGTCCACTTCTCACGGAAGGAGAGGAGCACCAGGGCGCGTCGGGCGGGGATGGGCACCAGCCCCAGCTCCGCCTCCACCACCGTCACCAGCGTTCCCTCCGACCCGACGACCAGGTCGGCCAGGCTCAGCTCCGGCGACTCCAGCAGCGCGTCGAAGTTGTAGCCGGAGACGCGTCGCGGGATCTTCGGGTACCGCTCGGAGATGCGGGCGCGCTCCGGCTCCAGCAGCGCCATGACCGCCCGCGCCAGCTCGCCCTCCCGCCCGGGGAGGCCGGCGATGGCGTCGCGCCCCACGCGGCCGAAGTGCGCGCAGTGGCCGTCGGCCAGCACGCACCGCAGCGAGTGGACGTGGTCGCCCGTCTTGCCGTAGACCAGCGAGCGGGCGCCGCAGGAGTTGTTGCCGATCATCCCGCCCACCACGCACTGGCGGAAGGTCGCGGGGTCCGGCCCGAACTGCAGGCCGTGCGGTGCCGCCTCGCGGTTCAACCGGTCCAGGCGCACGCCGGGCTGCACGACCGCGCGGCGCCGGTCGGGATCGATGGAGAGCACGCGGTTCATCATCTTCCCGAAGTCCAGCACCAGCGCGGCCGCCACCGTCTGCCCGGCCAGCGCCGTGCCCCCTCCGCGGGGCAGGACGGGCACGCCGTGCTCCGCCGCCAGGCGCACCGCGGCCTCCACGTCCTGCGCGTCGCGGGGGACCACCACGCCCACGGGAAGGACCTGGTAGAGCGAGGCGTCGGTGCTGTACAGCAGGCGCGAGTGGGCGTCGAAGCGCACCTCGCCGCGGATCTTCTCGCGGAGGGCGCGCTCCAGGCGCGGGGCGCGGGGGTCGGCGGATACGACGGGGAGCATCGGGTGCCGGGTGCGGGTCGCGCCGCAGCCGCGGCGGGGGTGACGGAGCCTGATCGTACCACGCCGCCGCGCGGGCGGAAAGCAGGCACCGGGAGCGGAACCTCCGCCGGCCCCGGTGTACTGAGATGCCCCCGGAAGCCGGGGAACCGGCGGGGCGGCGCGAGCCCCCGCCGATGCAAGCGGCGAACCGGGGGGGCGGCGGCGCCCGCGGCGAGCGTGATCCTGCTCAGGGACCCGACCGATGCACGTATACCTGAAGGAAGAGCCGGTCCTGCTGGAGATGCGCCAGGTGGACGGCGAGGGGCTGGTCCCGGACGAGTCGGGGCTGGTGCCCGTGGCCTTCTACGTGGTGGGCAACGAGCGCCCCAGCTTCCGCGCCCTGCTCCCCCCCGAGACGCTGGCCGTGCTGGCCGAGGCCACGCAGCGCCCCGTCCATCTGGGGCTCCTGGCCGAGGAGCCCGAGGCCGAGCGCGACGAGATCCGCGCCATGGTGGGCCTCTCCATCCCCGCCTCGCAGATGCCCGATGGGGAGGAGGAGGAGGACGACGACGAGGAGCACCCCGAGGGCGAGCCCTGGAAGGCCGGGGGCGGCGCCGAGGCCTGGCGCGGCGAGGACGACGACGACGACGACGATGCCGCCCGCACCGTCCTGCTGGCCTTCGCGCCGCTGGTGCGCCTGGACCGCCGCTTCCCCGGCGACTTCTCCGGCGAGCTGGCGGACCTGCTGGAGAGCGCCCTCTCCGGGCAGACGCGGCCGTCGCTGCAGGCGCGCGTGGACCGGATGCTCGGCGACTTCTGACGCCGCTCCCGGTGCGCGGACGCTTCGCCCCCTCGCCCACCGGCGCCCTGCACGTGGGCAACGCCCGAACCGCCCTCCTGGCCTGGCTGCACGCCCGGGCCGCGGGAGGGCGGTTCGTCATGCGGGTGGAAGACCTGGACCCCGGCCGCGTACGCCCCGGCATCATGCAGGCGCAGCTCGACGACCTGCGCTGGCTGGGGCTGGACTGGGACGAGGGCCCCGACCTGGGCGGCCCGTACGCCCCGTACGTGCAGACAGGGCGCACGGACCGGTACGAGGCCGCCCTCCGCCGCCTGGCCGGCGCCGGCCTGCTCTTCGCCTGCGCCTGCTCCCGCCGCGACCTCGCCATGGCCGCCAGCGCTCCCCACGCGGGGGAGGAGGGGCCGCGCTACCCCGGCACCTGCCGCCCGCGCGCCGTCCCCGTGGATGCCGCGGACCTGACCCGCTTCGGCGTCGCGGACGTGGCGCTGCGCTTCCGCGTGAGGCCCGGCGCCGTCGAGTTCGAGGACGGCGTCGTGGGCCCCCGCAGCCACGACCCGTCTTCGGAGGGCGGCGACTTCGTGGTGCGCCGGCGCGACGGCGTGGCGGCGTACCAGCTCGCCGTGGTGGTGGACGACGCGGCGATGGAGATCACGCACGTCCTGCGCGGCGCCGACCTGCTGGGCTCCACCGCCCGCCAGATCCTCCTCTACCGCGCCCTCGGCCTCGCCCCTCCGGCGTTCCTGCACGTCCCGCTGATGCTCGGGCCGGACGGCGAGCGCCTGGCCAAGCGCCACGGCTCCGTATCGCTCCCCGACCTCCGCGCGGCCGGCATCCCGCCCGCGCGCGCCGTCGGCTGGCTGGCGGCGACCTGCGGCCTGGCGGAGCACGGGGAAGAGGTGGCCGCGTCCGCCCTCGTCCCGCGGTTCGACCTCGCCCGCGTCCCCCGCGAGCCCACCGTCCTCTCCGGGGGCGACCTGGCGATGCTGCGCGGAGGCTGACCTCCGTCTCGCGCCGGGGGACGAGGGAGGGGGGCGGAGTTCGCGGAGTTCGCGGAGGAGAACGCCGCGTGGTGCTCCGCCTACTCCGCGAACCCTCTGTTGAACTCCGCGTTCTTTCCAACCACGTCGCCGCGGGGGCGGGCCAGGCCGAGGCGATGGAGCGCGAGCGCTCGCTGGTGAGCGCCCGGGACCGCTTCCTCCCCGCCACCCCGGGCACCGAAGCGGCGGGGGCGCTCGCGGCCCTGCTGGCGGCGTAGCCCGGCGTGGCGGGCCTGCGTGGTGCGGAAGGAGGTGCGGCACCAGCCCGAGCGGCCCTGCCACGTGCTCGGGCTCGTTGCCCGGCGGCCCATCTACCGGTATCATTCCGAAAAGCGCGACCAGGAGCTCGCCCACCGGATCGCTGCGAGCGTCGGTCCGACCCTCGACCTGCTGGTGGTCGTGGTCGACGACGTCGGCGGCCTGGAGCGCGCGCTCCGCAAGGTCCCCGGCGCCCGCTCCACCGGCGCGGGCGGCGCCCCGTGCCCCGTCCAGCCGCCGGGCCGGCACGATCCCACCCGCCCCGCCCCCGGCCCATGCGCCCCCGGTCCACCCCTCCCGGAGAATCCCGATGAAACCCACCCGCGCCCTTGCGCTCCTGGGGCTGCTGGCGCTCCCCGCCGCCGCCCACGCGCAGACCCGGGTCGTCACCACCGGCACCCACCCCGACGTGGTGCCGCGCGCCCGCGTCTCCATCACCCCGCTGGTGGGGGTGCGCGTGCCGTACAGCACCGGCGACTACTACGTCTTCGGCGCCAGCGGCGCGCAGTACCGGCTCACCGAGGAGCGCGCGGGCGGCGTGTCGCTGGGCGCGAACGTCGAGGCGCGGGTCGCCGGGCCCCTGAGCGTGGTGGTGGGCGCCGCGTACGCCCCCGCGGAGGAGGACGTCCTCTCCTTCGAGTCGCCGGGCAGCGAGGTGAGCCAGCTCACCATCGACGGCGGCGCCATGATGATGGCGAAGGCCGGCCTGTCGTACCGCCTGAACGACCCGAACCCCGACAACCGCCGCTTCCACCCGTCCGGCGCGATCACCATCGCCCCCGGGATGGTGTGGACGGATCCCGACAACATCGAGGGCGCGCCGAACGAGGTCAACCGCCGCTCGCGCCACCCGGCGCTGAACCTGGGCTTCGACGCGCTCATGCGCCTGGGCGGCTCCCGCAACGTCGCCCTGCAGTTCGGGGTGGAGGACTACATCACCTTCTGGGACACCGACGCCTTCCGCGGCCGCGACCAGATCATCAACGCCCTGCGTTTCCAGGAAGAGGACGGCGTGGCGATCGACTACGACTACCGCGCGTCGAACCTGGTCCTGATCCGCGCCGGCGTCTCCATCCGCATGTAGCCCGGTCCGTGTCGGACGACGAGGGGGGGCCGCATCCGTCCGGGTGCGGCCCCTTCGCGCGTCCCTCTCCCCCGCTCATCGGACGAACGCGTACCATCTGCCGCCGAGCGCGTGCAGCCTGGTGTAGCGGTAGCCGCTGGGGTCCTGATCGCGGAGCCGGGGCGCCGTCTCACCGGGGCGGACGCGCAGGAGCCCTTCCTGGGCGTCCCCGTCGCGATAGATGAAGAACACCTCGCCCGCCTCAACGTCCACGTCAGGTGCTCCCGCCCTCTTGCGCAGGCGCTCGACCCGGGTGAAGGTGGCCGGATCGATACCTTCCCGCGCGAGCACCACGCTCAGCGCATCGGGTGGCGTGCCGTCCTCCCACACACTCTCGTTGTTCACCCAGTCCAGCGGGTCTCCGCGAACCAAGCGGATGCGCCCGTCCTTCTCCAGCGCGTCGGCGAGCGCATCGAGGTCCGGCCGACGTGCCTCGAAAGCGAACGCGGCTCCCGCGCTCGCGGAGGCGAAGGCGAGTGGCACGGAACCGACGACGAGGCCCGCCGTAACCAGGAACGCCCTCCGCTTCGCGGGTCCCAACCGGACCACCGTGTAGACGAATACCGCGAGGCAGCCGCCGAGCAGCGCCACGATCGCCAGCGCCCAGCCGAGCAGCGTCCACACCTCGTCGAGCCAGGGGCCCAGGAAGGCGAGGAGGACCATCCCGGCGGCGGTGCCGCGCACCACGCGGTGAAGGAAGCGCCCTCCCCGGCCCAGCGTCCCGTCTGCCTGGGACGGAGCGGTCAGGGCGCCGCGCACGTCCAGCCCCGCAGCGCGTCCGCGTTCGCCGCCACCGCGCGGCGGGCACGCCACCGCCCCCAGCTCCACGTCCGCCAGTCCTCTCCCCCGTCCGTTCCCCAGCGGCGGAGGAGGACCTCCGCAGCCTGGCAGCGCGCCGGCGGGGCGAGCCCGGGGAGCGTCTCCAGCAGGGCCGGAACGGCGTCGCCGCTCAGCGAGGCGGCGTAGAGGCCGTCGAACCGGCTCGCGGCGTCCGCGCGGCTGGCGTTCACGCGCACGATCAGCGCGTCCGGGCTCGCCGCCTGGAGCGTGCCCAGCACCAGCGCGCCGGCCATCAGCGCCCCGAAGGCGAAGCGCTCGCCACGCCCGCGCAGCACCGTCGCGGCGAACCAGGCCAGGACGATGGCGATCCACCCCATGAACGCCGTGGCGTACAGCCGCAGCTCGGTGAGCCCGTACGCCTGCGTGTACAGGCTCATGCGATAGAGGGCGGACGCCACGATCCCGGCCACCAGGGCGAGCTGCACCCCCGCCAGCGCGGTGAAGAGGCGGCCGTGCCAGGCGGGCGCGCCGTCGCGGCGCACCGCCCAGTGCGCGGCCAGCAGCAGCGGCAGCACCAGCGCGCAGACCGCCACCAGCTCGAAGAACCCGCGCCGCGCGTAGTCCGAGTACGAGAGCGTCTCGCCCAGCAGCACCACGTCCGCCCCGCCGAACAGGTAGCGGAGCTGCACGATCCCGAACGCCAGGAACAGGAGGTTCACCAGGCCCAGGGCGATGGACACCTCGCCGATCCCCAGCCGCAGCCCCTCCGGCCGTACGACCTCGCCCGGAGCCGTGGTCCGCGAGAGGAGGAGGGCGCGCAGCCCGCCGCCCACCGCCCAGGCGACGACGAGGGCGAACAGGAGGTGCGAGACGAAGGCCGCCAGGTCGAACGCGAACGCCCGCTCCAGGATGCCGGCGAACGCCGCGTCCGCGGCGGAGAGCAGCGCGGTGAAGACGGCCAGGACGGGGACGGCGATCATCAGCCCCCGCAGCGCCACCCCGGCGGAGCGCGCGGCGCCGCCGCGCGGAAGCTCGTTCCACCCCACGTCCTTCCCCGCCAGCGCTCCCGCGCCCCACGCGGCCTCCCCCGCCGCCGTCACCATCCCAACCGCGCAGCTCCCGATGCCCGCGCCCCACACCCGCCCGCCCCGCGCGCGGTGGATGGCGAGCGCCAGGGCGAGCAGGACGGCGACCATCGCGGCCCCCTTCAGCGACGGGGAGTCGCGCCAGGCCAGCAGCGATCCCATGAGCAGCGCCGCGGCGCCCCAGCGGAGCGCCCCGCGCGGCAGCGACGCCGCGCCGAGCGACGTGCCCCAGCGGCCCAGGAGCAGCGCCGCGGCGGCGAGCTCCCCCGCCCAGAGCGCGGCGCCCAGCCCCCAGGGCGTCTCGCGCAGGATCATGTCCCCCTGCACCCCCAGGAGCAGCGCGGCCCCCAGGGTGGCGAGGGCCAGCCGGGTCCGCGGCGTCGGCCGAGTCGGCCTGGCGGTCTCCGCCGGCTTCGCCGGCAGCGGAAAGGGACCGAAGGTCTCCGCGTGGCTCATCGCGCCACCTCCGGACGACGGGCG
The DNA here is from genome assembly GCA_030146875.1 of Longimicrobiaceae bacterium. Taxonomy (GTDB): domain Bacteria; phylum Gemmatimonadota; class Gemmatimonadetes; order Longimicrobiales; family Longimicrobiaceae; genus JASLAX01. Next base: position 12,649 of record JASLAX010000138.1, on the reverse strand, counting down.
GACGCGGTCCGAGGGCGCGGTGCGCGCTCCGTGGGACGGCGTGCGGGCGCCGTCCACTGCGCGGCCGTACCCGTAAGCAGAGGCGCCGCCACCGGCGCGTGTCCGTCAGAGCTGAAGCCCGGCTGCATCTCCCCACCTCCTCCCAGAAGGTCCCCCGCGCCCCGGCGCCCGCCGGAGCGACGATCCGTCATCCCGCCGCCGCCGTGGGAACGCGCCCGAACCTCCGCTCGCGCCCCCGGAACTCCGCCACCGCCTCCGCCAGCCGCTCCGGCCCGAAGTCCGGCCACATGACCGGCGTGAAGAGCAGCTCCGCGTAGGCGCACTCCCAGAGCAGGAAGTCGCTCAGCCGCTGCTCGCCGCCGGTTCGCACCAGCAGGTCCACGTCGGGCGCGGGCGCCCCGCCCCCGGCCTCGGAGAGGAGCCGCGCGAACTCCTCACGCGTGGGCTCGCGCCCCGCGGGAAGGTGGGCGGCGGCGCGCAGGATGGCGTCGCGCGCCGAGTAGTCCAGCGCCAGCCGCAGGTGCAGGCGCCGCCCGTGGGCCGTCGCCTCCTCCGCGCCGTCCAGCGCGCGGCGCAGCGCGTCCGGGAGCCGGTCGCGCCGGCCCACGGCGGAGAGCCGCACCCCCGTCTCGATGCAGCGCTGCGTCTCGGCCGCCAGGTACGCGCGGAAGAGGCGCATCAGCGCCCCCACCTCGCGCTGGGGGCGCTCCCAGTTGTCGGACGAGAAGGCGTACAGCGTCAGCGTGCCGATCGCCTGCGCGGGCGCCGCCTCCACGATCCGCCTCACCACCGCCGCCCCGGCGCGGTGCCCCGCCCACCGCGGGCGTCCCCGCGCCGCGGCCCAGCGTCCGTTCCCGTCCATGATCACCGCTACGTGGATCCCCGGGAACGCCGCGGGAAAAGCACTCTGTTTCATAAAGTATCCACCCGTAAAAAAAGAACCGGCCTCAGCCCCACCCTCAGCGGTCTCGGACCGCCTGGATGAGCGCCTCCATGTGGTTCAGGTACGTCTCCAGCGCACCGCGGCCGTCGTCCGTCAGCCGGTACTCCGTGCGGGGGAGCCGGCCCTCGAACGACTTGGTGCACTCCACGTAGCCAGCCTCCTCGAGCTTGCGGGCGTGGACGCTCAGGTTGCCGTCCGTGGTGCCCAGCATGTTCTTCAGCTCGACGAACGTGAGCCGCTGGTTCACCGCCAGCGCGCTGACGATGGCCAGGCGCATGCGCTCGTGGATCAGCCGGTCCAGCTCGGGGGCGGCGCCCTCGGCGCCGCCGGTCATGCTGCGCAGCCCCTGCGCGGGGCCGTCCTCCCGCTCTCGCGGGGCCTGTCCCGTCCTAGCCACCGTACCTCCTTGCGATCACGGTCCCGAACACCACGTGCAGCCCGCCGAAACCGACCGCCATGAACACGTCCCCCCACGCCGCCGGCGCGAACAGCGCCAGCGTTCCCAGCACCATGAAGCACGCGCCCATCACCGGCACCACGCGCACCGAGAAGGCGCCGCCCGTCACGATCCCCGCCCCGAAGAGCAGGAGCCACGTTCCCGGCAGCGCCGAGGTGAGCCCCGCGTTGAAGAGCGTGAACGTAAGCAGGGCCCCCGCGAAGAGCGGTGGAGCCAGCGAGGTGGCGAACTTCCACCCCGGCCCGGAGAGCAGCGGCACCTGCGCCGCCCGGGCCTTCACCGCCGTGGTCCCCACGCCCACCATCAGCGCGACCAGCGCCGCCAGCGCCCACACCAGCAGCCACGCCTCCGCCGTCCGCTGCATGGACGCGATCCACGCCGCACCCATGCCCACCCCGCCGATCACCACCTGCCCCCAGCCGGAGACGGCGGTGAAGCGCCCGGCCAGCTCCATCGTCTCGCGGATGAAGCGCAGGTTGTCCATCGCCCGGGCGTGCAGCTCGACCGGGGGATCTTCGTCGTCGCGGGGTCGGATGGGGTGCACAGTCGCCATGGGTTGGAATCTGCGGCCGTAAGCGTCCGTCTGTCAAGTGCTTTGTGATCCAAAGCAAACCGCGTGCCTCCGCGGGAACCACCGGACGCCGCCCGAGCGGTCGGGTTGAGATGCGGGAAACGTACCCGGTGGGCCGCGACGGGGGTTGATCGCGGGCGCGGAGTGTGCCTATCGTTCGTCTCCACGCCGGGAGGAGCGATGAACGAGCCGAAGATCGAGGTGCCGCCGGAGGTCGTCGCCGACTTCTGCCGCAGATGGAGCATCGAGGAGCTCTCCCTGTTCGGCTCCGTGCTGCGCGACGACTTCCGCCCCGACAGCGACGTGGACCTTCTGGTGACGTTCGCCGAGGGCTCCCAGCGCTCGCTCCGCGACTGGGAGGAGATGGAGGAGGAGCTGCGCGCGATGTTCGGCCGGAAGGTGGATCTAGTGGAGAAGCGGTACCTGCGCAACCCGTTCCGCCGCCACGAGATCCTGCGCACGCACCGCGTCGTGTATGCAGCCTGAGGACCGTGATCCCGCCTACCTGTGGGACATGCGCGAGGCGGCGATGGATGCCCTCCAGATGGCCGGGGCCATGACGTACGAGCGGCTGGAGCAGGGGAAGCTGGAGCAGTACGCGCTCGCGAAGGCGGTGGAGGTAGTGGGCGAGGCGGCGAGCCGAGTCTCACGCACGCTTCGCGACGCGCATCCGGAGATCCCCTGGCGCGACATCGTCGGCATGCGGAACCGGCTCGTTCACGACTATCGCAACATCGACCTCGAGGTCCTGTGGTCGGTCGTCACCAACGAGTTGCACCCTCTCGTCGAACGGTTGACCTCTCTTCTACCGGAGCCGCCGGGCGATCCCGAGTAGACGCGCACGCGAAGGGGCAGTCCCACACGGGGCCGCCCCTTCGCGTCTCCGGGGGCCCCGTCCGACGTTCGTCCCATCACAAAATGGCATCCGGGTGCCGAGCGGGCGTTCACCGGTGGGACGCGGTGCGGCGGGCGGTCCTCCGCCACGCGTCTTCCTCCGCCGGAGCGGCGGGGAGAACCTCGTGCGGAGAGAATCGATGCTGATCGCCACGACGAACACCCAGGGCTCCAAGTGGAACGTGGTGCGGGCCCTGATCAGGAAGCACGGGGCTTCCGCCGTCTGCGTGCAGGAGTGCGGGCAGTTCAGCGACGTGGGCGGCGCCGTGCACCGGAAGCGGGTCACGCCGGACGATGCGATCAACTGGTACGATTGGGACTCGGACAAGCTGGTGCTGCACGCGGCGTGGGGCACCACCAAGCGCTGCAGCATGGCGATCGTGCTCGCTTCACAGCCCCGGGAGACGCCGCAGTTCGCCGGGCTGGGCGGAGAGACGGTGGAGCGCCGGCCGTTGATCGCGCTGAAGTGGCGTGAGTTCTGGATCGCGTGCATCCACGCCACCGCCACCGGCGGCCCCGTGTCGGCGCAGCACGTGGCGAACATGGTGGAGGACTTCCGGAAGACGCACGAGACCTGGGTGTGCGTCGGCGACAACAACGTGGAGCCCGACGTGCTGGGCGTGCACGCCGGCAGGTGGCGAATCGCGCCGCCCTCCGGCCCGACGCACACCTCGGGGAAGATGCTGGACTACGCCACGCACTCCCCCGACCGGACGGTCACCTGCACCGGCGTGCTGGAAGAGAACGGCGGGTCGGACCACTTCGCCGCGATCTTCGACGTGAGCTGACGGCCCCGGACGCCGCGCGGCGTGCGCCGTGCGGCGGCGGGTGCGACATTGTCCCGGAGCCGCCCACGGACCCGCACCCCGCCGCGCCATGCCCATCGCCAGCACCAACCCCGCCACGGGCGAGACCCTGCGCACCTTCGACGCGCACACGGAGGGGGAGGTGGACGCCGCCATCGCCCGCGCGGCCGAGGCCTTCCGCGCGCACCGGCGGACGTCCGTGCAGGACCGGGCACGCTGGCTCACGCGCGCGGCGGAGATCCTGGACGGCGAGAAGGACCGGCTGGGGCGGATGATGGTGGAGGAGATGGGGAAGCCCATCCGCGCCGCCGTGGCCGAGGCGGAGAAGTGCGCCCTCGCCTGCCGCTTCTACGCGGAGCACGGCGCGCGCTTCCTGGCCCCCGAGCCGGTGGATGTGGACGGCGCCGAGGCCTTTGTGGTGTGGCAGCCGATCGGGCCGGTGCTGGCGGTGATGCCGTGGAACTTCCCCTTCTGGCAGGTCTTCCGCTTCGCCGCGCCCGCGCTGGTGGCAGGCAACGTGGGCCTGCTGAAGCACGCCTCCAACGTGCCGCAGTGCGCGCTGGCGATCGAGGACGTGCTCCGCCGCGCCGGCTTCGCGGAGGGCGTCTTCCAGGCGCTGCTCGTCGGCGCCGAGGCGGTCGGGGGGATCCTGGACGACCCGCGGGTGGTGGCGGCGACGCTCACCGGCAGCACGCCGGCGGGGGCGAGCGTGGCGGAGCGCGCGGGGCGGCGCATCAAGCGGACGGTGCTGGAGCTGGGCGGCAGCGACCCCTTCGTGGTGATGCCCAGCGCCGACCTCGCCATGGCCGCGAGCACGGCGGCGCGGGCGCGCTGCATCAACAACGGCCAGTCGTGCATCGCCGCCAAGCGCTTCGTGGTCCACCGGGACGTGGCGGACGAGTTCGAGCGCCTCTTCGTCCGCGAGATGCGGGCGCTGCGCGTGGGGGACCCCTTGGACCCGCAGACGGACGTGGGCCCGCTCGCCACCGCCGCCATCCGCGACGAGGTGGAGGACCAGGTGCGCCGCTCCGTCGCCGCCGGCGCCCGCCTCCTCTGCGGGGGCGAGCGGGTCGAGGGGCCCGGCTACTTCTACGCGCCCACGGTGCTCGTGGACGTGCCGCCCCACGCGCCCGCGGCGAGCGAGGAGGTCTTCGGGCCGGTGGCCGCCGTGCTGCGCGTGGCGAGCGTGGACGAGGCGATCCGCGTGGCCAACGACACCCCGTTCGGGCTGGGCTCCTCCGTGTGGACCAACGACGAGGGCGAGCGGCGGCGCCTGGTGGACGAGATCGAGGCGGGGATGGTGTTCGTGAACGCCATGGTCGCGTCCGACCCGCGCCTTCCCTTCGGCGGGATCAAGGAGTCCGGCTACGGCCGCGAGCTGGGCGCGGCGGGGATGCGGGAGCTCTGCAACGCCAAGAGCGTCTGGATCGCGAAGACCGAGGAGGGCCGCAACACGGAGCCGCCGGACCGCTCCGCCGCCGAGTAGGCGGAAAACAGTGTCAGGTTCCGCAACAGCGTACGGATTCCGGACACCCCCGCCCTGCCTCCGCGCAGATCCTGGGGGGAGGAAAACGGCCCCGCCGCAGGAGTTTTCCGGCTCCGCGCCGGTGGCGCGGATCTCGAATGGGGAAGAGGCGACCAACCGCTCCCTCCATCCCAGGGTCACGGCCATGAACCTGCGCTCCCTCCTCGTCGTCTGCATCGCGCTCGCCGCCACCGTCGCCACCGCGGAGGCCGTATCGCGCCACCCGGACCCGTCGGCCGCCGCCGCGGCGTCCCGGCTCGCCGTCGGGCCCTGACGGCGAGCCCCGGGGCCTGAGCGCCCCCGGGGCAATCCGCCGCGCCACGGGCCTCTCCCCACGCATCCCTCCCCACCGTCGGATGCCGGATGCGACGATCCTCTCCTCACGGAACGGCGTATGCGAGGCGGGCCGCGGGTGCGGCCGGCTGAACGGCCTCCGCGCGACGGCCCCCCAGCACGTGACGCCCTGGCATGTCCCGCTCCGTCCTGCTGGTCGACGACGAGCCCGCCGTTCTCCGGGTCCTCGCGCGCTTCTTCGAGCGCGAGGGGTGGGAGGTGTCCACCGCCACCAGCGGCGAGGAGGGCGTGGCGGTGTACGAGGCCCGGGCGCCGGACCTGGTCTTCCTGGACCTGGACCTCCCGGGCCTGTCCGGGCTGCGGATCCTGGAGGTGCTGGTGGCGCGCGGGGCCACCGTCATCATGCTCACCGGCCACGGCGAGGTGTCGGTGGCGGTGGAGGCCATGCAGCTCGGCGCCGAGAGCTTCCTGACCAAGCCGGTGGACTTCACCCACGTGGGCCCGGCGGCCGAGCGCGCGGTGGAGAAGGTGCAGCTGCGGCGCACCAACCGCATCCTGGCCGAGCGGCTGGCGGACCGCGCCCCGCCCTCGTCGCTGGGCGCCTCGCCGGCGATGCGGGAGGTGGCGCGGCAGGTGGAGCTGATCTCGGCCTCGGCCGACACCAGCGTGCTGCTGCTGGGGGAGAGCGGGACGGGAAAGACGTTCGTGGCGCAGATGATCCACGCCCGCTCGCCCCGAGGCCGAGCGCCCTTCGTAGAGATCAACTGCGCCGGGCTCTCCGCCACCTTCCTGGAGTCGGAGCTCTTCGGACACGAGAAGGGCGCGTTCACGGGGGCCAGCGAGATGAAGCGCGGCCTCTTCGAGGTGGCGGACCGCGGAACGATCTTCCTGGACGAGATCGGCGACCTCTCCCCGGACCTGCAGCCCAAGCTGCTCAAGGTGCTGGAGACGCGCGCCTTCCGGCGGCTGGGGGGCACGCGGGAGATCACCGCCGACGTGCGCCTGGTCGCCGCCACCAACCGCGACCTGCAGGCGGAGGTGAAGGCGGGGCGCTTCCGCGAGGACCTGTTCTACCGCCTCTCCGTGTTCCCCATCCTGCTCCCCCCGCTCCGCGACCGCTCGCGCCAGGACCTGCTGGAGCTGGCGCACCGCACCCTGGCGGAGATGCGCCCCCGCCACCCCTCGTCCCCCTCCGAGCTAACCCCCGCCGCGCTGGAGCTGCTGGTGGGGCACGCGTGGCCGGGGAACGTGCGCGAGCTGCGCAACGTGCTGGAGCGCGCGCTGGTCCTGGCGGCCGGGTCGGACGCGATCGGCGCGGAGCACCTGCCGGCGGACCTGCGCGCCGCCGGCGCCCCGCGCGCCGCGCGCGACGAGGGCGCGGCGCTGACGCTGGCCGAGGTGGAGCGGCGGCACATCGAGCGCACGCTGTGGAGCGCGGGCGGCAACCGCACCCTGGCGGCGGAGCGGCTGGGGATCTCCCGCGCCACCCTGCACGTGAAGATCAAGCAGTACGGGATGCAGGACGTGGGTCGCGAGGGATGAGCCGCAGCAGCGCACGCACCGCGTCCGGGTGGAAGCGCGTTCCCGCGCCCGCCCGCAGCACCCGCTCGCGGTACTCGCGCGTCTCGGCGCCGCGGTAGGAGCGCTCGGACGCCATGGCGTCCCACACGTCGCAGGCGCGCAGGATCCCCGCCGGCAGCACGTCCCCCGCCCGCCCCTCCAGCCCCGCCACCGCCGCGTGGTCGGTCCCCTGCAGCTCCACCAGCGCCGCCACGGGGCCCAGGGACGCCACCGAGCGCAGGATCTCGGCGCCCATGTGGGCGTGGCCGCGGATCCGCTCCAGCTCCTCCGGGGCGAGCGGCTCGGTCTTGTGGAGCAGCTCCAGGGGCACGGCCCCCTTCCCGATCTCGTGCAGCAGCGCGGCGGCGTGCAGGCGCTCCGCGTCCGCGGCGGGGAGCCCCAGCCCCACCGCCACGGCGTCGCAGAGCGCCGCCACCCGCGCGGCGTGGCCGTGCACGTACGGGTCGCGCGCGGCGATGGTGAGCGCCAGCGCGTGCACCGTCTCGCGCTGCAGGTCGCGCATCTCCCGCTCCAGCCGGTCGACGCGGCGGAAGATCTCGCCGCGCATGGCGCGCAGGTCGCGGTCGGCCCACGCGATCGCCTCGCGGACGCACCGCTCCACCTCGTCGGCGTCGAACGGGCGGGGGAGCGGGGTGGTCCCCTCCCGCAGCGCGCCCTCGGCGAAGGGCGCTCCCCCCTCCACCACGGCCAGGTGGCGCCCCACCCGGTTCACGCGGCGGAAGCGCCACACGTAGTCCAGCCCCTCCAGCGCGCGCGGCGAGCCCGCGTCGGTGATCAGCAGGTCGGGGACCACCCCGTCCTCCAGAAGCCGCATGGCTTCGCCGCCGTCGGTCACCGTCACCGGCAGGTGGGCGCCGCGGCGAAGGATGGGCTCCAGCTCGGCGCGCACGTCCTCGCGCTCGCTCACCAGCATGATCCGTCCGTGGAATCCGACCATGGAAGGGCGTCTCCGGGGTGAAGGGGGAAGGGCCGCGGGCGCCCCCGTCGGGCCTGGGCGTTCGACGCGCGGGGACACGCCACCGGCGAGCCGTCGTCGGCGCGCAGCCGCACGATGGCCGCGCCGCCGCCGGGCACGTGCAGGGGAGCCGCCCCGGGAAAGCAGCTCGCGGGGCTGCGGACACGCCAGCGCCGCGCCGGGCGGCGCGTTGCCGCAAGTCGTTGCAACAAGGCGACTTGAGCGGTTCCCTCCACGGACCTCTCGCCGACGGCTTTCCGGACACGCCCTCTCCGCCGGCGGCCAAGTGGTTGTGTCTACGGCAGTTGCGTCGAGGTGTACGGAAGATGGACGGTGTCCGGCGGTGTCCCCCGACCGCCGTCCTCCCCTCCTTCCTCGACCGGGCGGAGACTTCCCCATCCACGGGGAGACGGAGTCGCGCTTCCGTGCACCGTCTGTTTTCCGAACGGCGCCCCGTTCGCGCAGCGCCGGTGCGCCCCAGACGTTTCCCTCCGGCGTGATCCGTACGGGATCCGGACGGAGGACGGGCCGGGCGAGGCGGCGGCTCGGCAGGCGGCAAGTAACGACGCACGAGGTACTTGTGGGAATCGTCACGGGATGCGCGGCGCTGGTCCGGGGATCGCCTGCACCACCCCGAACTCCAACGGAGGTGAGGCATGCGAGCGATCAGGATGGCCATCGGCGGCGGGATGGCGGCGGCGATGGCCGCGCTGGCGGGGTGCGACGCGGCGGAGCGGGTCGCCGCGCCGCTGCGGGCAGGCTGCGAGGCCGCGGCGACGGTGGAGCTGGCGCCGGGCGAGACCGCGGTGCTGGACGAGGCCGCCGCCGCGTGCTTCTCCCTCGCGGCGCGGCCGTACGCCGGCTACGTGCTGGCGGGGTTCGACACCCGGGGGATGGAGGCGGCGCGGGCAGGGGTGGAGCCCGGCGCGCTGGAGGAGCCGGAGTACTCCATCGTGGACCTGAGCCGCGGCGGCGGGCCCGCGGCTCCCTCCGCCTCGCGCGCCCCGGGCACCGGCGCGGCGACGCTCGCCTCGGTCGGCGCCGACGCCGTGCTGGAGTCGGCGCAGACCGCGGCGGACCCCTTCCGCCACGGCCGGCCGTGGAGCGAGGGCGAGCGCTTCGCCGTCGGCCTTCCGGGGCGGCCGCCGGAGGCCGCCCGCGTGGTCCGCGTGCGGGCGGGCGTGGTGCTGGCGGTGGTGGAGGCGGACGAGGGGCCCGGGACCGCCCGCGTGGTCCAGCAGGCCTCCGAGGCGCTGGAGACGCTGGCCGCCGACGGCTTCTCCACGCTGCGCGCCACCTTCGGCGAGGCGGCGCCCGTCACCAGCGCGGGGTCCGGGCAGCTGCTGGTGGTGCTGGACGCGTGGGACCCCGGCCACGGCGCGGGGGGCGCGGTGGTGGAGGTCGACCCCGCCGGCGGGGGGGTGCGGAGCTGGCTGCGGATGAACCTGCAGGTGCGCCCCGGCGTGCGGCCCGGCTTCGAGACCTTCGACCACGCCACCTATCGCCTGAAGGTGCTGGCGCACGAGATGACGCACGCGTGGCAGCTCGCCTGGCTCCACGAGGCCACCCCCGGCGGCCTGCGCGAGGTCCCCACCTGGCCGCGCTGGGGGATCGAGGGCGCGGCGGACCTGGTGGCGATGGACGTGGTGCGCCGCTCCCTGGGCATTCCCCTGACCGGCAACTGGGCCTGGAGCGGGCACCTGGACGCCGCGGACCGCGCCGTGACCTTCGCGCTGGAGCCGGCGGACACGCGCGGGCGGCTGCCGCGCGGCTACTTCGACGCGTCCTCGTTCCTGCGCGACCTGCAGGTGCGGATGGTGCGCGCGGGCGTGCCGGCGGACGCCGCCATGCGCGAGGTGGCACGGGGAGCCGTGGAGGGATGGTGGGGCGGGGAGGGCGCGCCGGGGCTGGCGGGGCGCGTGCGCGCGCGGCTGGGGAGCGCGTGGGAGCCGGCGGACGCCGTGCTGCTGTGGACCGCGGCGCAGGGCGCCGACGACCTGAGCGCCATCCCCGCGCTGAACAACGAGGTCTACGCCGACGCGGGGCACCCCGGGAACGGGCACGCGTGGCGCCCCGCCACCGGCGACCTGCACGCGGCGGGCGGGTTCTCCGTCCGCACGCCGCAGGGGGCCGGCGGGTCGTTCTACGTGCGCCTGTGGGACAGCGGCGTGGGCGGGACGTACTCCGCGCGCTCCTCGCGGCCCGGCGCGCGCTGGATGCTGGCGCGCTTCCGGTGAGGACCCGTCCGGGGGAGGGCGGCGCGCGGCGGGCGGGTCACGCGGCCGGCGGACGGTCGAGGAGGGCGCGCACGCGGGCGGCCAGCGTCTCGGCGGTGAAGGGCTTGGGCACCAGCTCCGTGCCGGGGGGAAGGGGGCGCTCCACGGGGAAGGCCCCCGCGGGATAGCCGGAGAGGAAGAGCACCCGCATCTCGGGGCGCAGCGCCATGAGCTCGCGGGCCAGGTCCTCGCCCCCCATGCGCGGCATCACCAGGTCGGTGACCAGCAGGTGCAGGGGGCCGTCGTGGCGGTGGGCCACGCGCAGGGCGTCCTGGCCGTTGACCGCCTCCAGCACCGTGTAGCCGCTCCGCTGCAGCACGCGCAGCGCCATGTGGCGCACGGCGTCCTCGTCCTCGGCCACCAGCACCGTCTCCACGCCGCGGGGCAGCGGCCCCTCGTCCTCCTCCTCCCGCGGCCCCGGCTCGCCGCGGTCCACGCGCGGAAGGAAGACCTCGAAGACGGAGCCCGCGCCGGGGGCGGAGCGCACCCAGACGTGGCCGCCGCTCTGCTTCACGATGCCGTAGACGGTGGAGAGCCCCAGCCCGGTCCCCTCCCCGGCGGGCTTGGTGGTGAAGAAGGGCTCGAAGACGCGCTCGCGCGTCTCGGAGTCCATCCCGTGCCCGGTGTCGCTCACCCGCAGGGCCACGTAGCGCCCGGGCAGCACGTACGGGTGCTCCTTCGCGAACTCCTCGTCCAGGTCGGCGTTGGCGGCGCGGATGGTCAGCACGCCGCCGCCGGCCATGGCGTCGCGCGCGTTGACGGCCAGGTTCACGATCACCTGCTCCATCTGGCCCGGGTCCGCCCGCACGCGTCCCGTGCCGGGGTCGGCGCCCATCACCAGCTCCACGTCCTCGGCGATCAGCCGGCGCAGCAGGCGCTCCACCCCCGCCAGCGTCTCGCCCACGTCCAGCACCCGCGGGCGCAGCACCTGGCGGCGCGAGAAGGCCAGGAGCTGCCGCGTGAGCCCGGCCGCGCGGTCGGCGGCGCGGCGGATCTCCTCCACGTCCTCGCGCGCGGGGGAGCCGGGGGGAAGGTCCAGCAGCACCAGGTCGGCGTTGCCGCGGATGGCGGTGAGCAGGTTGTTGAAGTCGTGGGCGAGCCCCCCGGCCAGGCGGCCCACCGACTCCAGCCGCCCCGCCTGCTGCAGCGCCTGGCGCGAGACCTCCAGCGCGCCCTCGGCGGCCCGACGCGCGGTGGCGTCGCGGGCGTTCACCACGATGCCCCCCACGGCGGGGTCGTGCAGCATGGCGCTGCCGATCCCCTCGAAGGTGCACCACGAGCCGTTGCGGTGGCGCACGCGCGCCTCGAACGCGTGCGGCTGGGCGGGCGCCTCCAGGGCCGCCGCGAGCGCCCCCAGCACGCCGGCGGCGTCGTCCGCATGCACCAGCTCCGGCAGGTAGCGCCCCTCCAGCGTGCCCGCCTCCCACCCCAGCACGCGCTGCACCGAGGGCGAGGCGTAGGTCACGTCGCCCAGCTCGCTCAGCACCAGGATCACGTCCTGTGCGTTCTCGATCAGGGAGCGGAAGCGCGCCTCGCGCCGCCGCAGCTCGCTCCCGGCGCGGCGGCGGGCGGTGACGTCGCGCGCGATGGCGAAGACGCCCACGATGGCGCCCCCCACCACGATGGGGAGCAGGGTGACGGCCGCGTCCACCCGGCCGCCGTCGCGGTGCCGCAGGGTCACGGAGTAGTGCTCCACCCCGCCGTCGGCGGCGGACTTCAGGCGCTGCCGCACGGCCGCGTGATGCCGGGGGGTCACCAGGGGCTCCCACGACTGCCCGGGGAACCACTCCGCCGGGTAGCCCGTCATCTCCGCCCCGGCCGCGTTCACGCTGGTGAAGCGCTCCTCCAGGTCCAGCGAGTACACGGCGCTGGGGTTCCGCTCGAAGAGCGAGCGGTAGCGCTGCTCGCTCTCCTCCCGCTGCCGCTCGGCCCGCACGCGCTCGCTCACGTCGCGCGCCTGCAGCACCACGCCGCGGACGGCGGGGTCGTCCAGCAGGTTGCGGAGGAACAAGTCCAGCGCGCGAGGCTCGCTGCCGCCGCCCAGCGCCCGGCCGCGCAGCGTGGCCGCGGAGCGCGGGACCGCCGCCACCCGCGCCAGGGCGGCGGCCGCCTCCTCCGCCTCCCCCGGCGCCACCAGGTCCAGGAAGCCCCGGCCCGGCCACGCGTCGGCGCGCCGGCCGGTGACCGCCTCGGCCTGGGGCGATGCGTGGCGCACCCGGCCGTCCGCGCCCAGCACCAGCAGCGCGTCCGCGGCGTGCTCCACCAGCGCCCGGCACCAGTCCGCGCCGGTCCCCGGCGCCACGCGCTCCGCCGCGGACGCGTCCCCGCCGCCGCGGGAGCGACCGAC
>JASLAX010000128.1 GCA_030146875.1 Longimicrobiaceae bacterium | reverse complement strand
GGCGACGCGGCGGGCGCGGTGTCGCCCGTCAGCAGCCCGCGCGCGCAGGCGATGCGCGGCAGCACCCCGCCCACGGGGATGCGCCCGCCGCGGCGCTCGTGGGGCGTCGCGCCGGCGAGCCCGAAGCGCGGCGCCACGCGCGCCAGGAAGCGGCGGAGCGCCTCCGCCGGCTTGAAGCGCGAGGCGTAGCCGCCCACCCCCACGTGCACCTCCTCGCCATCGTCCACCACCCAGGCGATGTAGCCGGGCGCCACCTCCGGGTCGAGCCAGCAGTGGAACGCGGGAACGTGCCCCGTGCCCACGCCGCGGAACACCTCCTCCACCCCCACGATCCACTCGCGGTTCTCGTCCAGCCCCAGCGCGGGCGCCACGCGTGAGGTCGCTCCGTCGGCACCGACCACGAAGCGCGCGTGCAGGCGCTCCCGGCGTCCCCCGCGCTCCAGCGCCACGGCGGAGCCCGCCCCGTCCGCTTCCAGCGAGACGACGGTGGCCGACGGCGCCCACTCCACGCCGGCGCGGACGCAGTCGTCCAGGGCGCGCAGGTAGAGCGGGCCCATGCGGCCCACGCGGTACTCGTCGTGCGCGCTCTCCAGCACCTGCACGCGGTCGCGCGGAGAGTAGAGCGCCACGCGACGCACGGCGGGTCCCAGGCAGTCGTCCGGCAGCGCGAAGCTCTCCAGCGTCCGCCGCACGAAGATGCCGGTGGTGTGCACCGCGTGGTCCACCGTGGGCTTGCGGTCGGCCAGCATCACCCGTGCGCCGGTCTCGCCCAGCCGCCGGGCGCACTCCAGCCCCGCCAGCCCCGCGCCCACCACCAGCACGTCCACGCCCGCGCTCACGCCCGGCCTCTCGGGACGTGGAGCGAGACGCCGTTCGGCGCCGGTGGGTCCTCGGCGGCATCTCTCGTCGGGCACTCGCGGATGATCGATCGCATGGCCGTTTCGGAAAGGAGGAGCGGGAAACGACATCGGGAGAATCCCTCTATATGAAGTACTTTATATCACAAAGACAAAAAGCGCAAGTGTCCCTCTCTACGTGGAGGAGGACGTCGGTTCCGCTCCCTCTCGCGTCCTCCCTGCCCTTCCCCCACGGCTCGGCGAGGGCGCCGACCACGATCTCCCCTCCGTGCCCCGTCGGTCGCCTGCTGCGACCGTGTGCGGATCGCAACCCGTCCGTCTCCACCCCGGACCGCCGGACCGCGCCGGGGTGCTTCAGCCGCCAGGGCCGCCGCGCGCGGCGGCCCTGGCGGTCCACACCGATGGGTCTGCCTTCCTCAGAGGAGAATCGTCGACACGAGTGCAAGGGTGACCCGCAGACACAACCCCGACGACAGGGTGATCATCTGGCCCTCCACCGTGCCGTGCATCTCGGAGTTCTCGGACGACACCTCAAACGAGGCGACGTCCAGCGCTTCCAGGTCGAGCTTGAGCTTCTGCATCACGGTCTCCGGAGTAGCGAATGACTCAGGACTGCGCGGGGCTGCGGAGGTGCCGCACCACGGGGCCCTTCACGCGCATGGAGAGTAGCTCTCCACCTCGCGCTGCACCCTACCTTGCGTGCGATTGGCCAAACGATACCACTCCTTTTCAGACGCACGATATTCTTCACACTCCCTGCTGGGCCACATCGGTGAGCCCAACCAACCGGCTTCCACCCCATTCGGGTCGTACTGCGTCCCATGCGGATCTCCGAGTGCCTTCTCGCCTCTTTGCTCGGTAGCGCCCCTCACGAGGTCGGCATTCCAGGGGTCTCGAAGAGGGGGAAGAGGACATTCTACACCGTTCTACACCTCGTAAAGTTTACGAGCGAGTGACTTGCCGCGTGCCCGTCTCGTCGCTTACCCGACGTTCTCCGGCCTCAGTCTCACCCGCTCGTCACGCCTCGGCCGCCGCGGGCTCGATGGTCATCCCGCGCGTGCCCGTAAGCTCGCGTGGAGCAGGCGGACGGACCTCCGGGTGATCCAGCGCGCGCGCGGCGGTCAGGTATCGCGATGGCATGAGCAAGCGCTGGATGATGGAGCGCATTCCGGCGCGGACGAGGAGCGGGTAGAGGCGGAGCAGGGGCCGCAGCCACCCCGCGCGCTTCATCCGCAGCAGACCGGTCACGTGCTCCGGCGCCAGGATGGACTGGAGCCGCAGCAGCAGGTGGTACCGCCAGGGTCCCAGGTGCTCGCGGTACCGCGCGTACAGCGCCTCCGTCCCGCCGGAGCGGAGCAGGTCGCGGTGCAGGTGCCGCTCGCGGTCCGCCCTCCACCCGGCGTACGTCGGCGGGAGGTCGGGGATCCCCAGGCCGGTGCCCACCCGGCGGAAGACGTCGTACAGCTCGTCCCTCTCCTCGCCCGTCAGGGGCCGCGCGAGCATCTCGTGCGCGCGCTCCGAGTAGTCGATGAGCATGTAGAGCACGTTGCGATGGGCCCAGTCCGGGATCCGCTGCCCGCGCTCGCGCTCCACCGCCTGGTGCACCGCGCGGATGCGCTCGAACGTGCGCGAGGCGGTGGCCGCGTCCGCGAAGACGATCTGCTGGGAGTAGCCGGCGGTGGAGAAGAGCCGCCCGATGGGGTCCTCCGGCAGCTTCCCGGTGAAGAAGAGCCAGTCCACCGCGCGGTTGAGCGCGAACTCCGCCGCGGACCCGGCGAAGACGAGGAGCACCATATCCCCGTCGCCCCAGATCCGCCGGACGATGGAGCCCGGGTCCACGAAGTCGGGCACCCGCGCCCCGTTCGGACACCCGCCCGTGCTCTGCGCGTTCACCTAGCGCCTCCACGCCCAGCCGACCACCATCCGCAGGTACGGCCCGGTGATCGATGCCTCCGGACCCCCGACGGCCGTGTGCTCGTAGGCGTTCCAGTGCGGGCCGAACGAGGCTTTCAGGTAGCCGGCGCGCACGCCGACCAGAGGACCGCGGCGGCCGAGCGGCAGGAGCTCCGCGCCGGCGCCCAGGTCCACCACCATCCCGTCGCGGCTCAGCACGGTCTGACGTTCGGGGACGGGCGTCTCCGCCGCCAGCACCTCCCCGAAGTCCACGGTGTCCTGGCGGTCGACCCACAGCCCCATCCCGCCCACTCCCACGCCCACCCGCGGGTACACGCGCGCCCGCGGCGACAGGTCCACGGCGTAGCCCACGCCCAGGGTCAGGTAGCCGCCGCCGAGCCCCACCCGGCGCCCCTCGTGCTCCTCCTCCCCCACGACGAGGCCGTTGAACTCGCCGCCCAGCATCACCCCGCTCGACAGGATGCGGTACCCGCCCAGGCCCACGGACATCGCGGTGCCGCCGAACGTCGGGTACCCGCGCCCCGCCAGCCAGGCGTCCAGCTCCGCCGTGGCGATCCCCGAGGTTCCCGCCGCCACCCACCCGGCGCCCGGCCCCAGCAGGTCCGCCTGCGCCTCCGCGCGCGTCGTCTCGGCGACGCCGAGCGCCAGCGCGAGCAGCCCGGCCCACGTCATCCGCCCTGCGATCCCGCTCACCCGTCCCTCCTCTCGTTCGTTTGCCCGGGGGCCGCCCACGGAGATTCCGCGGGCGCGCCGGCGTGGCCGATGGCTTCCAGCTCCCGGACGGCCCGCGCGCAGGGCCAGAGCACCGCGGCGCCCGCCACGCCGAAGGCGCAGTCGAACAGCCGCCAGTAGAGCGGGATCTCCCGCACCGCGCCGGCGATCAGCGCCAGCGGGACGACCCCGGCGCACGCGATCAGGCCGAACGTGACGACCCAGCGGTTCCGCACGGGATCGCGCAGCGGGCCCACGAACGCCACGGCGATCGCAAGGTGGGCGAACGCGAGCCAGTCGGTTCCATACGCCAGGAACGGGTACCTGGCGTTGGTCTCGATCAGCGCGTCGCGGACGGTGACGAGCCAGCGGAGCACGCCGCTGACCTCCTGCGGCCGCGTCCCGGGGCCCGCGCCGAGCGCGCCGGTCAGCCACCGGAGCTCCGTCTCCAGCGGAAAGGCCGTCAGGCCGCTCAGGACCAGGGCCGCGATGAACAGCAGGAGCAGCAGCCGCACTCGCCGTTCGAGCCGCGCCGTCCGCGTCATCGGAGCCCCGTCGACGTCCGGGACACGATGTCAGGAGTGCGTGCCATCCTTCAGCTCCCCACCTTCACGCGCTCCACGTTGTCGAACCGCTCCAGGTCGATCAGCAGCAGGTAGGGGTCGATGCCCGCGTCGGCCGGCTTCCTCGGCACCGTCACGGTGATCGTCTGCACGCCGGTGCGGATGCGGTGCCTCCGCAGGTAGAGCGTCTCGCCGAACTCGGGACCCTCCTTCCCGCTGGGGGCGAAGACGCCGACCTGCACCCACTCGTCCATCGGCCGCTCCGTCTCCACGCCGGCAGGGCTCACCGTCACCTTGCGCGCCTTCACCCGCAGGTCGACCCGCCAGGTGCCCGCCGCCGTGCGCGTGGCCGTCGCCCGCTCCGTCTCCAGCTCCCAGAAGGTGTTCGCCGCGAACAGGTCGTGCAGCAGCGGCCGGAGCGAGTCGGGCGTGACCGCCTGCAGCTCGCGGTAGAGGTCGAGGGACGTCGCGCCCGCGGATGATCCCGGAGGGTGCTCCTCGCGCAGGCGCCGGAACGCGAGGTTCACCCGCTCCGCGCCCACGTGCTCGGCCATCGCGTAGAGCGCCGCGGGGCCCTTCCGATACGCCGCGAACGGGTCCATGGCCTGGAGCAGCGGAACGGACTGGCGGATGGGGGGGATGGGGGTCGGCTGGCGGAAGAACCTGCGCAGCCGCTCCAGGTGCGCGCGCCCGTAGGCCTCCTCCACCACCCCCATGGCGGCGTACCAGGCGAAGCTCTCGGAGAGAAGCGGGGCGCCCTCGGCGTAGGCGTACGGAACGCCCCACAGGTGCGCCATCTCGTGCGCGATCACCGCGAAGGGCAGGTCCAGACCGCCCGGGTCCGACGCCGGGTCGTAGCGGGAGAACCCTTCCGTGAAGTCGATGGTGGCCGCATCGGCGTGCGCCCCCATCCCGGCCCCGGGGTTCTCCACCAGCCGGACGTAGCCGTACGGGTAGGGGCCGAACTCCCGGGAGTTGTGGTCCAGCGAGGCGCGCACGCTCCGCAGCATGCGCCCCACGTTCGCGGCGTGCCGCGGGTGGTGGTAGACCTCGATGGCCACGCCGCCGCGGCGCTCCCGGTGCACCGCGTAGGCGGCGGAGAAGAAGCTGTACTCGTCGCCGATCGGGGTCTCGGTCGCGTAGTGGAAGTAGCGGCGCCCGCCCTCCGTCCACGTGCGGCGCAGGGCGCCGGGCGCCACCGCCGTCTGGTCTGCGTCCGTCCCCACCACCGCCTCGAACGTCGTGCGCGCGGCGCCCGCCAGGTCGCGCGCCGACTCGCCGGTGATGTCCTGCCCCGCCCCCGCGTCGGCGTCCGCGGCGGAGGGGAACATGCGCCGCTGCGGCAGCCCGTGCGCCCGCCGCTCCCCGGGCTTCAGGAGCTCGCGCTCGGGCTGGTAGCCCATGGCGGGCAGCAGGTCGCTCTTGAAGTAGGCGACGTTCGCCGAGATGAACGGGTTCACGCCCCCGTTCGCGAAGCCGCGCGGCTCCACGCGCACGGTGAAGGCGAGCCGCAGCGAGTCGCCGGGCTGCAGCGGCGCCTCCAGCGTGTAGACGTGGTGCCGGAGCGCGTCGTCCGCCACGGCGCGGCGGACGGGGCGGTCCAGGCTCACGGCCCCGGTCCGGGCGCCCAGGGCGGTGGCCAGGTGGATGGAGCCGATGGGCACGGTGCCCCGGTTCACCAGGCGATACGTGCCGCGGATCTGGACCTTCCGCTCGCGCGGGTGCATCTCCACGCGCAGGGAGGTGCCCTCGACCGCGGGCTGCGGGATCCCCGCGTAGCGCCCGTAGCGCCGCTCGTACTCGGCGCGCATCTCCAGCACGTCCGCGCCGCTCCGGTACTCGTTGAGCACGTTCGTGTTGTAGAAGACGAAGCCGCCCAGCGACACGACCAGCGCCGCCGCCGTTCCCGCCGCCAGCGCCGTCGGACGCGTGAAGCGGCCGCGCGCCAGCCGCAGCCGCGCCCGCACGCCGCCGTCCTTCCCCCGCATCCAGAGCAGGCGGCCCGCGACCGCCAGCAGGAGCGCCCACGCGGCCCAGTAGAGCATGAACCAGCGCCAGGGCACCAGCGTGGCGCCGAAGCCGCGCATGTCCGTGTACGACCACCCCGGGGCCGATCCGTAGACGAGCAGGTGGTGCTGGATCCCCAGCTCGGCGGCGAAGAGGATGGCGCCGTAGGCCAGCAGGGCGGCGAGGTGTCCGAGGTACTTCTGGCTCACCAGCCCCTGGATCACCAGCGCGAGCACGGCGAAGAGCAGGTACTCGGGAAGCTGCAGGCCGAACAGGACCTTCAGCGACAGCCCGAGCTCGAACCGGTCGTATCCCATGCGCACCTGGACCAGCACCCCGGCCAGGGCCAGGAGCGCCATCCAGGCGCAGAGGACCAGGCCGAGGCCCAGGAACCGGCCTAGGAACAGGACCCACTCCGGCACGGGCGCCGCGTCGGCGATCTCGCCCAGGCCGGCCTGCCGCTCGCGCCACACCAGCTCGCCCGCGTAGAGCACGATCAGCAGCGGGGTGATGACCCACGGGGTGAGCGGATTCGTCAGCCGCGCCGTGATGAAGGTGAGCACGTGCTCCGTCCGCGGCAGCAGCGGGGTGCCCATGCTCTCCAGGCTCTGGGGCAGCGCCAGCACCACCAGCGCCGCGATCCCCGTCAGCACCACCAGCCCGCCCCAGCTCCGCGCGATCGTCCGGAACGACGCGGACGCGATGGCGAGCGTCTGCCGCGCCTGCGTGGCGGCGCCGAACGACTGCCGGACCCGCGGCGCCGGGACCGTCTTCCGCGCCAGGTCGCCGCCGGAGGGCGTCGGCGCGTGCGCCTTCTCGCGTCTGCCGATCCGTATCCACCACGGGCCCGCCGCGTGGTGGGCGATGCGGAAGCGGGAGTAGGTGAACGCCAGCGCGGCGCCGCCGACGGCGATCCAGAGCAGGCGGCTGTGGAGCAGCACGCCGTCCAGCTCGATCAGGCGCGTGCTCTTCTCGATCGGCGTCCAGTTGAGCATGGCGTCGGAGGTGATGAACACGTGGCCGAACACGTCCAGCAGCGCCGCCAGGTCCTGCCGCCCCACGAACATCCCCAGGAAGATCATCCCGCCGTACGCCAGGAAGAGCAGGAGCACGCTCGCCACGTAGCCGGCGATGGCGCGGCGGCCCAGCGCGGCGAACGAGAACTGGATGGCCGTGCCCACGAAGGCATTGGGCAGGGCGATGAAGCCGTACGCCGTGAGGTAGGCCGCCGGCCGGAAGGGGCCGACTACGTCCGGATGGACGCCGGGGGAGCGGAGGACGAGCAGCACCCCCAGCGGCACGGCGAGCAGGATGCAGGCGTTCAGGACGAAGGCGGCCAGGAAGCGGCCGCCCAGGTGCTGGGCCTTGCTCACCGGCGCGGTGTAGGTCAGGGGGTGCATCCCCGTCTCCACGTCGCGCGAGGCGATCTCGCCGGCGACGGGCGCGGCCACGACGAACCAGAAGAGCCCGCCGAACACCGTGGCGGACGCGATGGCGAAGGGCGAGTTCAGGTAGAAGTCGGCGTACATCGCGTCCGCCAGGAAGCTCCCCCGCACGAACAGGAAGGAGACGGCGGTCAGCAGCACGAAGTACAGCCAGGTGGTGGGGCGGCGGAGCTGGTAGGCGAGCTCGAAGCGAAAGATCGCCAGGAGCTTCATGGCGCCACCTTCGTCTCCGCCCGCCCGCGCCGCCGCCCGATGTGCCCCGCCATGGTGCTGAAGTACACGTCCTCCAGGTCCGGCTCCACGGGCTGGAAGCCCGCGCCCGGCGCCGTCTCGGCGAACACGTGGACCAGGGTGCGCCCCGCCAGCAGCTTGGTGGAGATCACGGCGTGCTCGCGCTCCACCTCCGCGAAGGCGCCCCTGTCGACCACGCTCCGCCAGATCCGCCCCCGCATCTCCTCCATCGCGCGCAGCGGCTCCGCCTCCAGCAGGATCTCGCCCCGGTCGATGATCGCCATCCGCGTGCACAGCTCCGAGACGTCCTCCACGATGTGCGTGGAGAGGATCACCGCGCTGTTCTCGCCCAGCTCGCTGAGCAGGTTCAGGAAGCGGACGCGCTCGGCCGGGTCCAGCCCCGCCGTGGGCTCGTCTACGATCAGCAGCTTGGGGTTCCCCAGCAGCGCCACCGCCACGCCGAAGCGCTGCCGCATCCCGCCCGAGTACCCGCCCAGCTTCTGCCGGCGCACCTCCCACAGGTTGGTCTGCCGCAGCAGCGCCTCCACCACCTCGTTCCGCTCGCGCTTGACGGGGATGCCCTTCAGGATGGCGAAGTGGTCCAGCAGGTCCTCGGCGCTCACCCTGGGATACACGCCGAACTCCTGCGGCAGGTACCCCAGCGTCTGCCGCACCGCGTCCTTGTCGCGCACCACGTCCAGGTCGCCCAGGTGGATGCTGCCCG
This sequence comes from Longimicrobiaceae bacterium, assembly GCA_030146875.1. Lineage (GTDB taxonomy): Bacteria > Gemmatimonadota > Gemmatimonadetes > Longimicrobiales > Longimicrobiaceae > JASLAX01. Next base: position 8,300 of record JASLAX010000128.1, on the reverse strand, counting down.
CGTCCGGCTCCTGGAGCGTGGCCAGGATGCGCATCAGCGTGGACTTGCCCGCCCCGTTCGGTCCGAGCAGGCCGTACATCCCCGCCGGGATGGTGAGCGTCACGTTCTTCAGCGCCTGCACGCCGTTCGGATAGGTCCTGGAGACGTCGCGGATCTGCAATTCCATGGCGGCTGTCGTCCGTGAGTGCGGCGGGAGACCGGGTGTCGTACTTGCCTCGAAGTACTTTACACCACAAAGAAGGTGAGCGCAAGTGTTCTTCGTCCACGTCCGACAGCCAGGTTACGGCGACGTGGGAATGAGGACGGCTGGCGACGACGAACCTCCCTACGTCGGACGACTCCCTCGGCCGCGGTGACGGAGGGCGGCCGCCATGCGTGCGACCGTGGCGCGCATTATCTTCGTTCCGACCAGCGCCGTCCGCGGCGCACCCGGGCTCGAGGGGCGCTGCGACGGACCGCCCGGTCCGCCACGCTCGATCCCGGCCGACCGGCAAGGGCGCCCTTCCTTTGCAGGAGGGGATCGCCATGAAGGAGCGAGTGGTCGGCCGGGTCGTGGGGATGTGGCGCTATCCGGTCAAGTCGATGGCGGCGGAGGCGCTGGACGCGGCGGAGGTGTCGTGGAACGGCCTGGCGGGCGACCGGCGCTGGGCCTTCGTCCGCAAAGGGATGGAGCGGAGCGGGTTCCCCTGGCTCACCATCCGCGAGCTCCCGGCGATGGGCCTCTACCGTCCCCGCTTCGCCCAGCCGGAGCGCCCGGACGGTTCAGCGACGCTGGTCCGCACGCCCTCCGGCGCCGAGCTGGACGTGGTGGACCCCGCCCTCGCGGCCGAGCTGGGGCACGGCGCGCGGGTCATCAAGCAGGACCGCGGCATCTTCGACACCCTCCCGCTCTCCCTCATCACCCCACAGACGATCGCCGACCTCGGTGCGCTGGTGGGCTCTCCGCTGGACGTGCGGCGCTTCCGCCCCAACCTGGTGATCGACGCGCCGGACGGCGGGCCTTTCCCCGAGGACGCCTGGGTGGGATCCGTCGTGCGCATCGGCGGCGCGCGCGTGCGGGTGGACAAGCGCGACCAGCGCTGCGTGATGGTGAACGTCGACCCCGGCACCACGGAGCGCGATCCGGCGGTGCTGCGCGCGATCGCGCGGGAGCGCCAGGCGTGCCTGGGCGTCTACGGCTCCACCGTGCAGCCCGGCACCGTCCGCATCGGCGACCGGGTCGCGCTGGAGCCGTGACCTCGGCCGGCCGACGGGAGCCGGCGGGGCGATGTAGAGCGCGCGCCGCCGGCTCCGACTACGGGATGAAGGCGCCGCTCGACGGCTCCATCGCAACCGCAGACCGAGACACCGGGAGAACGACCATGAAGTACCTGCTGATGATGCACGCGCCGTACGGGACGGGGGACTACGAGATCTACAACTGGTCCCCGGAGGCCATCCAGGCGCACATGGACCACCTGAACCGCCTGAACGCGGAGCTCAAGGAAGCCGGCGAGTGGGTGGGCGTGCAGGCGCTGACCCCGCCGAAGCAGGCGAAGCTGGTGCGGGCGGGCAGGAACGGCGAGCCGGTGACGGACGGGCCCTTTCCCGAGGCCAAGGAGTTCCTGGCCGGCTTCTGGATCGTGGACGTCGCCAGCCCCGAGCGCGCCTACGAGATCGCGGCCAGGGCCTCCGCCGCCCCCGGCCCCGACGGCGCGCCGCTCCACATGGGGATCGAGGTGCGGCAGGTGATGGGCGCCCCGCCCGCGGAGGTCTGATCGAGCCCTCCGCCCGAAGCATCTGAACGGGGGGGGAAGGTGCCGCTCGGCGCCTTCCCCCCGTGGGCCTACGGTGAGGCGGAGCCGGATCCCGGGATCCCCACCTCGAGCGACGACGTGCGGACCAACGGCGGATAGACACGAAAGGGTTGTTGATCCGCCGGAGAGCGAGTACGCTATGGCTGGCTCCCCCGGGTCCGTACCGCTTCCCCTCCGCGCTCGGATCCCGATGCTCACCGTCACCGCCGCCGTCGCGCGCGCGGCCTCTGGAGCCCAGGTCCCCCCGGGGCCCCGCGTGTTCGCCCACTCCGGGGAAAGGTGGCCCTCGCTGGCGCCGGGCGCACTGCGGACGCGGATGGAGGCCTTCGTTTCACCGCCGGGGGTCCCGTGGTATCGCCGATCTGTAGAGAAGTGCTGTGACCCTGCGCCTCCGTCCTATGACACGCCTGTCGATCCCCACCCGCCGTACGGCGGTCTGCGCGGCGCTGCTCGCGCCGGCCGCCCTGACCGCCCAGGGCGCGGAGCCCCTCCGCCTGGAGCGCGAGGTGCTCGTCCGCCTGGACGACGCGTCCTCGCCGGCGCGGCCCGTGGACCTGGCGGTCCGCGGAAACGGGGAGATCTACGTCCTGTGGAACGGCCCCGGCCGGATTGACGTGCACTCCACGGCCGGGGCGCGCGTGCGTACGCTTCCCGGCGCCTCCGGGGCCGAGATGCGGAGCGCCGCGGCGGGACGTTCGATCTGGTTTCGCGGCGACACCCTGGTCTCGCAACCGGGCGGGCGCCTGACCCTCTTCCACGCGGACGGGACGCACCTCCGCACCGTCGAGGCCCCGTCCGGCCTGCGAGGGGCGAGCGGCGTCGAGGTCAGCGCTCTCCTGGTGGACGGAACCCTGCTGGTCTGGCCGACGGTGCGGATGGACGCCTCGGCGGACGGACGGGTGACGTCGGTCCCGTTCCTCCGGGTCCATCGGGCCGGGGCGGTCATGGACACCGTCGTGCACCAGGCGCTCCGGCACTCCGTCTACCGGGTGGCGGAGCCGCGCGCGGGTGGCACGCAGACCTTCGGATCCCAGCCGTGGCGCGACCACGACATCGTCGTGATCCCGCCGGACGGACGATGGGTGGCGCTGGTCGCGCGGCCGGCGGACGGGAACGCCGTGCGCGTCCGCGTGCGCCGGCCGGGGGGCGCGGTGGCCTACGACCGCACGCTGGAGACGGCCTCGCTGCCGCTCCCGCCTGAGGAGGTGCGGGCGACCGCCAAGAGGCTCGCGGACGAGATCCTCCCCGGCGCCACCGATGCCGAGGCGCTCGTGCGCGCCGCGCTCTTCGTCCCCCGTCATCGCCCCTCCGTGACGGACGCGGTGGCCGGACGCGACGGCACCCTCTGGCTGCGCCGCGAGGACACGGGCGCGGCCAGCGTGCGCTGGACCGTGCTGGCGGCCGACGGCACCGTCGCGGGCGAGGTGAACGTCCCGGCGAGCCTGCGCATCCTGGAGGCCGAGCGCGGGCGGGTGTGGGGATTCCAGACGGACGGCGCGGGGCGGGTCTCACTCGCCGTCCACCGGGTGACCCGTGCGCGCTGACCTCCCGGTCTTCCGCGCGAGTCGGGCGCTGGCCGGCCTGGTGCTCCTCGGCGCGCTCGCAGCCTGTGGGGGCCCCGCCGGCTCGGACGGGGCGACGGTCCGCGACAGCGCCGGGGTGAGCATCGTCCACACCCGGCGCGCCGCGTGGGCCGACGCGGAAGCGTGGAGGCTCTCGCCCGAGCCTGTCCTGACGTGGCCGCGGGCGGGGCGCGGGGAGGAGGTCGTCGTCCACGGGATCACCGCGGCGCGCACGCTGGCCGACGGCCGCGTCGCGGTCGCCAGCTCGGGGACGCAGCAGGTGTTCGTGGTCGCGTCCGATGGGGCCGCGCAGCGGGCGCTCGGGCGCCAGGGCGACGGGCCGGGGGAGTTCCGCGCCATCGGCGGATTGTGGTACGCCCGGCCCGACTCGCTGATCGTCTACGATCCCCAGGGGGGGCGCGTCACCTCGCTCGGTCTCGATGGCCGGGTGAGGTCCACGACCGACGTGGCCGCCCTGCAGGGTCCGGGATTCCCGGTCGTTCGCGGCCGCCTTGCGGACGGGTCTCTGCTGGTCGTGTTCGTCCGCGGGTTCGGACGCGACGCGCAGGGCGGCGTGGTGCGCGACTCGATCTCCCTGGCGATCCGCGATCCGCGCTCGGGAAACCTGCGGGACGCGGGCCGCTTCCCGTCGTACGCATCCTACGTCCGCGCGGCGGCGGGTGCGATGGAGGTCGTGGGCATCCCGTTCTCTCCCACCACGCTGTTCGCGACGGACGGGGCGGGCTACTGGATCGGCACCACCGACCGCTTCCGCATCGACCGGGTCGACGCCTCGGGTCGCGTCCGTGTCTCCGCCCGACGCGAAGCGGAGCCGCGCCGGGTGGCGCCCGCGGACGTCCGGCGGGAGGTGGAGGCGACCGCGGGCGCCGGCGACCCGGGGGCGCTGCGCGAGGCGGAGAAGCTGTTCGCCGAGATCCCCGTGCCGGCGACGATGCCGTTCTTCGACGCACTCCTCGCGGACGCCGACGGCAACCTCTGGGTGCGCGCGTACGCCCCGCGGGAGACCGAGCCGCGCTCCTGGTCCGTCTTCGACTCCGCGGGGCGCTGGCTGGGAGAGGTGACGGTCCCCGCGCGGCTGAGGCTCCTGGAGATCGGCACGGAGCACGTCCTTGCCGTCGCCACGGACCAGGACGACGTGGAGCGGCTGGTCCGCTATCGGCTGATCAAGCCGAAGGCGTGAGATCGGAACGTAGCGCGAGGCGGGTGCGCTCGCGCGCTCCCGTCCCTTGCACCGCTATCACCCTCAGTCGTGGGACGGGACGAGACCGGAGCAGTGCGTATGGGCCGCTATGGCGCTGGTGAGGGGCCGCGATTATCCTGTCCCTTTCGGCACGAATCGCACGCACCCCGGCACCGGCAGCCCGCATGGCGGCGACCGCACCCACGACGGAACGGCCGGAAGGGCGGCGGCGCAGGGTGCCGCCCGCGCCGCCGTGGCGCGTGGGGGGATCGAGCGGCGCCGCGCTGGAGGTGCTGACCGACTTCGAGCGCGCCGCGCCCCAGCACGAGGCCGCCGCCTTCGCGCTCTGGAAGGCCCTGCGCGACGTGCACCTGTGGCACACGCTGCCGCCCGAGCGCCGCGCGCGCGCCTTCCCCGGCGCTCGCTCGCTCACCCGCGCGGATCTGGACGCCGCCCTCACCGACTGTCCCGAGCTGGCATTGGCATGGGCGGCGTTCGCGCGCCTGCTGGATGACGTGATCGCCGTGGAAGCGCCCGAGCTGGCGGCCGCCTGCCACGCCGTGTACACCTGGACGGAGCAGCGGTCGCTCCTCGACACCGCCGCCCACTTCGCCGAAGCGGCGGCGCTGCTGGCGCCGAACGATCCCCCGCTCAACAACTATGCGGGCTGGGCGTGCCGACGCGCCGTGCTACACGCGCGCTCGGAGGCATGGCACGACCGCACGCTGACCCTGGCCGTGCTCGCGGACAACCAAGCCGAGGCCGTGCGAGCCATCTTCGCCCTCGCGACGCTGCGGAAGGACCAAGGGCGCACGGACGAGGCTCGGGGGATGTACGAAGAAGCGGTGCGGAGAGCCCGGTGGACGAAGAAGCGGCGCCTTGGTGCGATGGCACAGCATCACCTGTTCGCATTGATCGCGGAGACCGGCCATCTGGAGGAAGGGCTCCGCCAAGCGAAGCATGCCATCGATCTCTGCCCGGTGTACTCGGATCGTTTTCCCGCCCTCGTGCACGATCTGTCGTTCCTTCTAGTGCGCTGCGGCCTGTATTCGTATGCACTACCGCTCTTGGAGCGACTACCCGCAACGGCCTTCGCCCTTCATGAGCAACTGGCGGTCGAGAGCACACTCGCAATGGCGGCTGCCGGATTGGGGCGCTCGGACCGCTTTCGCGTGGCTGAGGCGCGTGTGCGCGACCTACTGCGAGTCACGGACGAGCACGGAGTAAAAGCATTGATCCATCTCGCGCAAGGCGCGGCACGATTTCGCGAATGGACCAGCGCCCGCAACTATGCCACAGAAGCTTGCATACTGGCGCAGAAGCGCCACGACGCACCCGGTGAGAGCGAGGCGCGCGAACTCCTCCGCTTGATCTCGTGTTCTACTCGGGTGCCAACTGCATACGAGTCTCCGGAGACGGACGAACTCGTGTCCGTCACACGGCAGTTTGGCGTCCGCCTGCGGCGATGGATGGCTCCAATCAGACGGAGGGTCGGCCCCCAAATCGCGGATTGTACCTTCTGACGCCCCGTCGTTAGAAGCCACCCCCAAGGGTTCCTCCCCGGCCCTCCGTCGCCGTGCTGTCGGCCGCTGCTCCTTCGGGGGCGGCGGTCGTCGTGCTTTCGGTGGTTCGGAAGCCGCCGCCGTACGTCCCACCTCCATCGCGGAACCCGCCTCCATACGTAAGCCCACCGTCGAACCGCGCTCCGTGGGGCGCCAGCGCCGAGGTGGGATCGTTGGCGCAGGCGGCGAGTGCGGCCACCGCGCAGCCCAGCAGAAGTGCGCGCATCCGGTTCATACGTCCGTCCTTGGGAGAGGGGGAGGGTGCATCGGGAGAACGGTCCCAAGGTACCGCGACCATACATGAGCCGCCAGCATTCCACCCTCCCGTTCCCGCCACGGCTCCGCAGGCCCGTTCCCGCCACGGTTCCAGGCCGCCTTTCCCGGCGTTCGTCCGGGTAACCACCTCCGCCACGAACGGCTAAATTGCGCCCCGGAACCGCGCCGACTCCGCCATACCGGGCGGAGTGCGCCCCCACCCCGGCCCGGAACGCGCCCATGCCCACCACCGACCTTTCCGATGAGCTGTCCGTCCCGCTCCCCGCGCCCGGAGCCGATCCGCTCGACGTGATCCGGAGCGAGCTGGAGGGGCTGGGCCGGCCGGGCGCGGGCGTGCTGGCGGCCCGCGCGCTCGCGGAGGTCCTCGCCTGGCTGGACCTGTCGGCCGAGGACCGCCCCGCGCACTCGTGGGGCGATGCGCCCGCCGACCTGGACCCGCTGCTCCCAGTGGCGGACTCGTTGCGCGCGATCTTCCGGACGGTGCGCGCGCGGCGGCCGCACCGCCGCGACGCCAGCGTGGTGGGGCTGGCGTGCCTGGCGATCGGCGCATTCGCGGACCGCACGCGCTGCCCGGCCACGGCCGTGCTCTTCCACCACGCCGCGTTCCGCGCCAACCCGGCGCCGCGCTTTGCCCTTCGCACGGGCGAGCTGGTCCGCCGCATCGGCGGCGCGCCGGACCGGGCCGCCGCATGGATCGAGCGCGCCGCCGCCCTGGCCGCGGATCTCCGCGATGCGCACACGCGCGGGCTGGCCCTCTGCGCCCTGGCCGCCCTGCGCGACGAAGCCGGCGACGCCGACGAGGCCCTGCGCCTGTACGCGCTGGCTGCGACGGCCGCGGGCCGCGCCCGGCGGGGGGAGCTGCGCCTGCTGCTGGGGGACGCGCGCTACGGCGCCGCGCTGATCCACCTGCGCCGCCGCGAGCTGAGGGAGGCAGCCGCCCACGTGCGCGCCGCCGCGGACGCGTACGGCCACGGGCACCAGCGCGTGGTGGCGCTCGCGGCCGACTGCGCGTGGGAGCTGATGGACCGCTACGTCGATCCCGAGAGCGCGCTGCGCCTGCTGAACGCGCTGGTGGGCCACGCGCACCCGCCCGCGCGCGAGCTGTTCCTGGCCGCGCTGCGCGTGCGCACCGCCGCCGCCCTGGGCTGGGAGGAGCAGTACGAGGTGGACGCCGCCGCGTTCGAGCGCACGCGCGCTCTGGCCGCCACGCACGCGGGCGAGGCCGCTGGGCTGGTCCAGGCCGCTCGCGCGGCCGTCTGCTTCGGGATGTTCCCGCGCGCCGAGGTGGCCGCGGTGGATGCGCTGCGGATCGCCCGCGACCGCGCGGAGTCGCGCTGGGCCGCCGAGGCCGCGGAGATCCTCACCGCCATCCGCGACGACAACCTGACCGACGAGACGCTATCCCGCGTCTTCCCCGACGCCGCCTACGAGGACGCCCCCGAGCCCACGCCGGACGCGGTGCGCCTGGTGGACGCCCTGCTCACCGCGCTGGGGCCGGGGGAGGAGGTGCGGCCCGCCGGGGTCGCCGGCGAGATGCTGGCAGGGCGAGCGTGAGGGTGTCCGAACTGTCCACCTTGGTACGTTCACCAATCAAGCAGGCCACTTATAGCCTTTACGGAGGACGGCGATGAACGATGCGCCTCGTCTGACGCGGCTTGGATGCACCCTCCTGCTCGTGCTCGCCGCCTGCGTGCGCGACGGGCCCGTCGCCCCGTCCGTACGGAGCCCGGCGGAGCGAGGCCCCGTGCGGGACGTGGCACCGGTGCTGGACGCCGGTACCTTCCAGGGCAGCGGCTTCCTGCCCGCCAGCGGCGGCACGGGCGCACCGGGTGCCAGCGGATGGACACCCGTCGGGGTGACGTTCCCCCAGGACATGTGGGTGTTCGTGCGCACCTCCGGCACG
>JASLAX010000126.1 GCA_030146875.1 Longimicrobiaceae bacterium | reverse complement strand
AGGCGGTTGTGCGGCGGGGCGTAGGTGTGTTGCGCCCGCGGGGGGTAGGCCGCGCGGTACGCTGGGCTCGACCTGACGGGCCCCGCCGGGGCGGCGGCGGGGGCGGGGCCCTTCTCTTCCGCGCCGTGCGTCAGAACTTCTTGTTCTCGTGCGTGGTGACGCCGTCGTTGGACTTCACGTAGAGCTTGCCGTCGGCCAGGAACTCGATCCGCACCTGCTTCTTCCCCCCGTCGGTGTACTCCTGCACGTCGATGACCTCGAACTTGTTGCCCAGCTCGAACGCCTTGGAGATGTCGGAGAAGCGCTCGTAGCTCGACACCTGGCCCAGCGCCTCGAACCACGTGCCGGTGTCGCCCACCAGGTAGAGCTTCTTGGGCTCCGCGAGCGCCGACGCGATCTGCCCCACCAGCGTCTCGAGGTCGGCCTGGCCGTTCTCGGGCGCCAGCACCGCGTGGGCCCCGACGAGCGAGTTGTCGCCGTTCACCACGGTGAGGGTCAGGCAGGAGTTGATGTTGGGGTAGACGAGGTCGCCGCCGGCGGCGGCCTGGCCGAACGTGCCTTCGTCGAGCGTGGTGGGCATCTGCGTTCTCCATGGATCGGTGCGATGGGAGCGGACCGGAGCGCGGTCCGGAGACTGGAGAACGGCCGGTGGGCACCGTACGAGGCGGGCGGGGGCTGCCGCGCGGCGGACCGCGAGGGGGGCGGCGGGGTAGACCCGTCGCCCCTCGCGCGTACCGGGAGGGGCGTACCGATCCCGCGCTTCCCGGAGGGTCCCCGCGTGCCGCATCTCCGCCCCGTCCTGCTCCTCCTGCTGGCCGCCTGCGCCGGCCCCGATGCCCCGCGCGCCGACGCCGAGCCTGCGTCCTCCGTCGCGCGGCCGGTGGCGGAGAGGCCGCGGAGCACGGGGATGGACCCCGCGCGGCTGGCCGCCGCCGTGGAGCGGGCGCGGGGGCTTCCCCGGCTGCACTCGCTGATCGTGGCCCGCGGCGGGCGCGTCTACGCCGAGACCTATCCGCGCGGCCCCGGGCGAGACCACCGCGCCAACGTGAAGTCGGCCTCCAAGAGCATCCTCTCCGCCGCCGTGGGCATCGCCGTCGCCGAGGGAAAGCTGGCGCTGGACCAGCCGGTGGCGCCCTTCCTTCCCGGCCGGCTGCGCGCGCCGAGCGACTCGCTGAAGCGGGGCATCACGGTGGAGCACCTGCTCTCCATGCGCGCGGGGCTGGAGCCCACCTCGTTCGGCCGGTACGGGGCGTGGGTCTCGTCGCGCGACTGGGTGGGGTACGTCCTGGCCCGACCCATGGTGGACGCGCCGGGCGGGCGGATGCTGTACTCCACCGGCAGCTCGCACCTCCTCTCCGCCGTGCTGACGCGCGCCACCGGGCAGAGCACGTACGCGTACGCGCGCGACCGCCTGGCGCGTCCGCTGGGGATCGAGCTGCGGCCGTGGACCACGGACCCGCAGGGCATCTACTTCGGCGGCAACGAGATGCGGCTCACGCCGCGGGAGATGCTCCGCTTCGGCGAGCTGTACCGGCGGGACGGCGTGTGGGAGGGGCGCAGGATCCTGCCGGAGGGGTGGGTGCGCGAGTCGTGGACGCCGCGCACCAGCAGCCCGTACAACGGATACGGGTACGGCTACGGCTGGTGGGCGCGCTCGTCGGGGGCGCACCCGGTCCACTTCGCCTGGGGGTACGGGGGGCAGTTCGTGTTCGTGGTTCCCGACCTGGAGCTGACCGTCGTGGTCACCTCGGAGTCCGAGGCCGTGCGCGAGGGACGCCACCTGCGCGCCGTGCACGCGCTGCTCGACGAGGAGATCATCCCCGCGGCGGAGGCCGGCGGGTCCGCGCCGGCGCTCGGCGGCGCCTGACCGCCGCCGGGCGGCGGCGCGGAGCACAAGCGGGGCGGCGGGAGATCCCCGCCGCCCCCCTCGCTCCGTCCGCCCCGCCGTCAGGCTGCGTCGTCCACCGCCACCCGCACCGCCGTGCCCCAGGGGTCGCGCGCGACCGCGGCGTCCAGCCCGCGCTCCACCGCGTGCCCCGCCGCCACCAGGATCGCGGCCGTCGCCTCCACGTCCCTGGGCGAGGGCACGAGCAGCTCCCACTCCAGCAGGCGCGCGTCCGCCTCGCCCGCGGGGTCGGCGCCGGCCGCCCAGGTGTTGGTGCCCAGGTGGTGGTGGTAGCCGCCGGCGGAGAGGAAGAGCGCGCCGGGGTAGCTCCACACCGTGCGGTCCAGCCCCAGGGCGTCGTGGTAGAAGGCGGAGGACCGCTGCAGGTCGCCCACGAACAGGTGCACGTGGCCGATGGTGGTTCCCGTGGGCAGCCCGTCCCACGGCTCGCCGCCGCCGGCGCGGATCACGTCCGCCACGTCCAGCGGCTCCGTCGCCATCCGCAGCTCCGTGCCCGCCCGCCGCCAGCTCGCGCGCGGCCGGTCCGCGTAGACCTCGATCCCCAGCCCGTCGGGGTCGGTCAGGTACACGGCCTCGCTCACCAGGTGGTCCGACATCCCCGCCCCCACCCCGGCGCGCCGCAGGTGCGCGACGAAGCGGCCCAGCGCGGCGCGGCCGGGGAGCAGGACGGCGAAGTGGTACAGGCCCAGGCGCCCCCGCCGCGGCACCGGGCTCGCGCCGCGGAGCTCGACCAGCTCCACCAGCGTCCTTCCGCTTCCCGGGGCGGCCAGCGAGGCGCGGCCGGGCTCCCGTGCGGCCACCCGGAAGCCCAGCACGTCGCGGTAGTAGGCGAGCGAGCGGGCCAGGTCCCCCACCTGCAGCCGCACCGTGCCCACCCGCGTGGCGTCCGGCAGCCTCCACCCCGCCGGGCGGACGCCGTAGGTGTCCGGCTCGGCGGCCTGCATGCGGTCCACGACATAGGCGTCCATGACTTCCCTTTCGGCTCGCGGGGGTGCCCGCGATCATCGCGAACTCCGTTCCAACGAGTTTCTACCCGCGACGGCGCGGGACCGTCCCGCTCAGACCGGCGCGGACGCGGCCTGGTCCAGCAGGTCCAGCAGCGCGGCCAGCTTCTCCGGGCCCAGGTGGCCGAGCTGGCGCAGGTGCAGCTCGCGCAGCGGCTCGTCCAGCGTGGACAGCAGCTCCAGGCCGGCGGGGGTGATGCGGGCGGTCACCACGCGCCGGTCGCCGGCGTCGCGCGAGCGGAGCACCAGGCCGCGCTTCTCCAGGCCGTCCAGGAGGCGCGTGACGTCCGGGCCGCGGGTGATCAGCCGCTCCGCCACCTCGCCGCAGGCCCGCCCGCGCTCGCCGGCGCCGCGCAGGATGCGCAGGACGTTGTACTGGGCCACGCTCAGCCCCGCCGGCTTCAGCAGCTCCGCCACCCCGCCCGCCAGCTCGCCCGCCAGGCGCTGGATGGTGAGGAAGACCTCCTGCTCCGGCCCCGCGAACGGCCGGGTCTGGCGAAGGAGCGTGTGGATGCGCGAGGGCATGCGGTCCCGGGCTGCGGTGGATCGGATTTTGGCGCAAGTACTTTATCTGTTGAAACATACGAAGTCAAGGACGAGGATTGTCCCGCAGGGGTCCCAGGGGCATTAGGAGCGGCCCTCGACCGCGCCGCCGTCGGTCCGCCGTCCCCTTTCGCCGCACCGGACCCCGCGAAAGGCGCGCGTCGTTCGTCGGTGCGGGGACATCGGCCCCCGCTTCCGCCCCACCCGGCGGATCGCGGCCCCGCGCGGTTGCCCGTCGTCCGGGACCGGCCTACGATGTCGGACGACCGATGTCGATCTCCGCGGCGCAGCTCCGACGTACAGTGGAAGGCAGGCACGCCCTGCCCGCGGGGAGCCACGAGCGGCGCCCCGCCCCCCACCCTCCGCGAGGAGCCGGAACCATGAGCATCCGCCCCCTGATCCGCCCCTGCCTCTGGTTCGACGACCGGGCCGAGGAGGCCGCCCGCTTCTACACCGGCATCTTCCCCAACTCGCGCATCGTGGACGTCGCTCGCTACGGCGAGGCGGGCTTCGAGGTCCACGGGCGGCCCGCGGGTTCGGTGATGACGGTGCGGTTCGAGCTGGACGGCCAGCCGTTCACCGCCCTGAACGGGGGCCCCGTGTTCACCTTCAACGAGGCGGTGTCGCTGGAGGTGCGCTGCGAGACGCAGGAGGAGGTGGACCGCTACTGGGGGCTGCTGGGCGAGGGCGGCGACCCCGCGGCGCGGCAGTGCGGCTGGCTGAAGGACCGCTTCGGCGTGTCGTGGCAGGTGGTGCCCGAGGCGATGGAGGAGCTGCTCGCCGACCCCCACTCGCCGGGCACCCAGCGCGCCATGAACGCCATGCTGCAGATGGAGAAGCTCGACATCGGCGAGCTGCGCCGGGCGTACGAGGGCGCGGGAGCGCACGCGGGCGCCTGACGGCGGGCGTCGGAGGACGGTTGGAGGACGTCGGAGGACGTCGGATGACGACGCGAAGCGGGGGAGCGCGGCCGATGCCGCGCTCCCCCGCCCGGTTCTCGCCGGAGGGCGTCCCGCGCCCTCCGCCGCTCCCGCCGTCAGTTCCAGCTCGTCCACGCGGGCCGCAGGCCGCCGCCGCGGGGCGCGTCGCCGTGGACGGAGAGCGGCCGCGCGTCCTCGCCGGTGTGGCGGGCCACCATGACGTCCGCCGCGCCCGTGGAGAGGTTCCGCCGCACGAACGCGATCCAGCGGCCGTCCAGCGAGAGCGAGGGCATCATGGCGTCGCCGGTGTGGGTGAGCCGCGTCTCGCCCGTGCCCGCCGGCTCCACGCGCCACAGGTCCCAGCTCCCCGGCGCCGAGCGGCGCGTGAAGACGATGGCGTTGCCGCGCCACGACGGGTGCGTGTCGGTCATGGGCGAGGTGGTCAGGCGGCGCTTGCCCGTGCCGTCCGCGTTCATCACCCACAGGTGCGTGCGGTTGGAGCGGTCGCGCACCGCGAACGCGATCCGGTCGGCCGTGGGAGACCACTCCGGCGCCTCCGGCAGGTTCCCGTCCGCCAGGTCCGCCGTCAGGTTCACCGCCGCCGTGCTGCCGTCCGCGTGCATGGACCACAGGTCGGTGCGGCCTCCGCGGGTGGAGCGGAAGACGATGCGGCCGCCCACCGGCGACCACGCCGGCTGGTCGCTCCCCGGGCCGGAGCCCAGGAAGGTGTAGGTGCGCGTGTAGCGGTCCAGGATGGCGATCTCCTTCACGCCGGCGACGGGCGAGAGCGTGTAGGCCACCCGGCGCCCGTCGGGCGAGGGCGAGGGATCGCTCGCACCCTGCTGCCAGATCCGCGTGGCGCCGCCCAGCCGCATGTCCACCGCGTACAGCCCGTCGCCCGCGCCGTCGAACAGCACGTGCTGCGATCCCGTCGACGGGCCCACCACGATCAGCGCCGTGGCCGTCCGGCCTTCGCTGGTGGCGGTGATGGTCGCCTCGCCCTGGCCGACCGCGGTCACGCGGCCGGTGCCGTCCACCGTGGCCACGCCGTGGTGGCTGGTCGTCCACGTGACGTGGCGTCCCTCCAGCACCGCGCCCGTCTGGCCCAGCAGCCGCGCGCCCAGCGGGACCGGCGCGCCCACGCGGGTTATCGCGAACGACGGGCGGACGACGACGCTCGCCACGGGGTTCGTCTGCGGCACGATCTCCAGCGTGGCGGGGGCGGACGGCCCGCCGCCCGGGTGGGTGTTGATGACGACGACCTGCCCGTTCCCCGGCTGCGCCAGGTCGTCGGCCGAGAGGACGGCGCGCACCTCCGTCTCGCTGATCCACCCGGTGGGGCGGTAGGCGCCGTTCCAGTGGACGCGCACGTTGGGGCGGAAACCGGTGCCGGTGACGGTCAGGGTCACCGCCGGCCCGCCCGCCGCCACCGTCCGCGGGCTCAGCGCGGTGATGGAGGGCACCGGGTTGGCGCCCGCGCCGGCCACCACCACGCGCGCCTCGCCCGCGCGGCCCTCGCTGGCGGCCACGATGGTGGCCGCTCCCTCGCCCAGGGCGGAGACGACGCCGGCGGCGCTGACGCGCGCGACCGCTTCGTTGGTGCTGCGCCAGGCGACGGCGCGCCCCTCCAGCTCCCGCCCGTCGGAGGCGAAGGTGCGAGCGGCCAGCGGGGCGGCCTCGCCCACGACCAGGGAGACGTCGCCGGGGGCGACGGCGACGGTGGCGACAGGCGTCCGCTCCGGCCCGCCGCCGATCGGGTTGCCGTCCGAGTCGCAGGCGGCGGAGAGGGCGACGGCCGCGGCGGCGGTCAGGGCGCGGAGGAACGGCGCCGCCCCGGACGGGGCGGGCCAGCGGCGAGAGAGGGCGTGCGAGCGCATGGGATGCTCCAGCTTCGGGTGTCGGTTTCCTTCGCCGCTCCCCGCTCCCCGCTCCCGCCCTGTCCGGGAGCGGTGTGCCGAGCGACGCGGAGGAAACATGGGCGAAAGGGGTTACGCCGCCGTTCGCCCCCGCGTTATCTTGTGGATAACGCCCTCCACACGACGCACCTCCCCCATGATCCAGCTCCAGATCCTCGGCCCGGTCGAGCTCCGCCGCGACGGCGTGGAGGTTCGCTCGGTCCTGGCCCAGCCCAAGCGGCTGGCCCTGCTGGCCTACCTGGCCGCCGCCGCGCCCCGCGGCTTCCACGCGCGCGACTCCCTGCTCGCGCTGTTCTGGCCCGAGTCCGACGGCGACCGCGCCCGCAACTCCCTGCGCCAGGGCCTCCACTACCTGCGCCGCTCCCTGGGCGACGACGCCGTGGTGGGCCGCGGCGACCGCGAGGTGGGCGTGGACCCGCAGGTGCTGTGGTGCGACGCCGCCGCCTTCGACCAGGCGGTGAAGGAAGGGCGCGACGGCGACGCGCTCGCCCTGTACCGCGGCGACCTCCTTCCCGGCTTCTTCGTGGAGGATGCGCCCGAGGTGGAGCGCTGGATCGACACCGAGCGCGACCGACTGCGCCGCCCCGCCGTGGCCGCCGCCTGGCGTCTGGCCGACGCCGAGCTGGCCCGCGGAGAGCCCCGCGCCGCCGCTCCCTGGGCCCGGCGCGCCGTCGCCCTGCTGCCGGCCGACGAGGGCGGCATCCGCCGCCTCCTCGCGGTGCTCGAGGCCGCCGGCGAGCCCGCCGCCGCGCTGGAGGCGTTCGGCGAGTTCGCGCGGCGGATGGAGAGCGAGTACGGCCTGGCGCCCTCCCCCGAGACCGCCGCCCTGGCCGAGCGCCTCCGCGCCCCCGTCGACGTCTCGGCGTCACCCGCCCGCGACGGCATCGGCCCAGCGTCCGCTCCCGCGGCGCCCGCGTCGTCGGAGGACGGCGCCGCGTCGGCGGTGAACGCGACGCCCGTCATCCTTCCGGTCTCGACGTCCGCGACGTCGTCCGCGCCTCCAATTGTTCCGACGGAGGACGTCCCCTCCGCCACGATGGCGGCCGAGCGGCGCGAGGGGGCGAAGCGCGGCTTCCGCATCCCCCGGCTTGGGCTGCGGGCGGCGGCGGCGATCGCCGTCCTGCTGGGCCTGGGAGCCGGGGCCGGATGGTACGGGCGGTCGCGGCCGGCCGAGCCCGAGGCGGCGCCGAGCATCGCCGTGCTCCCGTTCGTGAACATGAGCGGCGACCCGGCGCGCGAGTACTTCTCGGACGGCATCACCGAGGAGCTTCTGAACGTGCTGACGCGCGTTCCCGGGCTGCAGGTGGCGGCGCGGACCTCGTCGTTCTCGTTCAAGGGCCGCAACCTGCCGGTGGACTCCATCGGCAGGGTGCTGAAGGTGGCGCACGTGCTGGAGGGGAGCGTGCGGATGCAGGACGGGCGCGTGCGCATCACCGCGCAGCTCATCGACGCGTCCACCGGCTACCACCTGTGGAGCGAGACGTACGACCGCGAGCTGCGCGACGTGTTCGCCGTGCAGGACGAGATCTCGCGCGCCATCGTTCAGGCGCTGCGGGTGGAGATGGAGGAGGACGGGGCGACCACGCTGGCGAGGGTGGAGACGGCGGACCCGGAGGCGCACTCGCTGGCCCTGCGCGGGCAGGCCGCCATCCGCGGGGGCACGGAGGAGAGCCTGGCCCGGGCCGCGGCGCTGTACGAGGAGGCCATCCGCCGCGACGCCCGCTACGCCCGCGCCTACGCGGGGCTGGCGAACGCGTACCAGTGGCAGGCGTACATGGGCCACGTGCCCGAGCGCGAGGGCTACACCCGCGCCCGGGCCACCGCCGAGCGCGCCCTGGCCCTGGACCCCCGGCTGGGTGAGGCGTACGTGGTGCTGGGCCGCGTGTCCCAGGCGCTGGACCGCGACCTGACGCGCGCCGACGAGCACTTCCGCCGCGCGCTGGCGCTGAACCCGCGCGACCCCCGCGTCCACTCCCGCCGCGCCGAGGTGCTGATGCACCTGGGGCGGGTGGACGAGGCCATCGCCTCCGCCCGGCGTGCGGTGGAGCTGGACCCCGTCTCGCCGGCGGAGCTGAGCGCGCTCAGCAGCATGCTCGCCAGCGCCGACCGCTACGACGAGGCGCTGGAGGTGAACGCCCAGGCGCTCCGCTTCCAGCCCGACCACCCGGTCCTGCTGGGCAACCGCGCCCTGCAGCTCTCCAAGGCCGGCCGCCACGCCGACGCGGTGACCACCGTGGAGCGCGTCCGCGCGCTGCAGCCCGACGATCCCGCGCTCCCCGGCACGATGGCGTACGTCTACGCCCGCGCCGGCCGCCGCGCCCAGGCCCTGGCCGCCGCCCGCGAGTTCGAGACCGGCCCTGCGGTCTCCTGGTATGGCCTGGCCAACACCTACTTGGAGCTGAACGAGCGGGAGAAGTCGATCGGCTACCTGGAGAAGTCGTTCGAGGCGCGCGAGCAGGAGGCGTGGGCGGTGGCGGACGACCCGACGTTCGCCCCGCTCCTCGCGCACCCGGCCATGCAGCGCCTCCTCACCCGTATCAAGGCCGCCCAGCCGTAGCGGCTTCCGCGGGACGGCGGTGAGGCCCTCACCCGGCGGGCTCGGGCGCCGGGGTGCGTTCTCCTCTGCTCCGGTGAGAGCCCGCCACCCCCTCCCGCACGCGGTAGAGGGACCGGTATGGGCTCGGCGAGCGGAGGTCGCGGAGCACGACCGTGGCGCGGCGGACGCCAGTGGCGTCGGACGGAACCGCGGCCTCCACCGGCAGCAGATCAGCCCCGAAGGCGGGCTTCGTGTGGTCGTTGCAGCGGCTTCAACTGCCCGTGAGGGCTGGAGAAGCCGTGAGCCCTCCGACGGATCGTCCGTCGGAGGGCTCACGTCGTCTCGACGCGGAGGACGTCAGACCGTCGCGGCGGCCTCCACCCGGGTGAGCCCTCCGTGCGCGTCCTCGGCCTCGCCGCGGGCGACGGCCAGGAAGCGCCGCTGGATCTCGCGGGTGATGGGCCCCATCCGCCCCTCGCCCACGGGGATGCGGTCCACGCTGCGGATGGGGGTGACCTCGCTGGCCGTGCCGGTGAAGAAGAGCTCGTCGGCCAGGTACAGCAGCTCGCGGGGCACCGGCTGCTCGCGTACCTCGATCCCCATCTCCCCCGCGATGGTGATCACGCTGGCGCGCGTGATCCCCGCCAGGTTGCTGCCGTCCAGCGCGGGCGTCAGCAGGGCCCCGTCGCGCACGATGAACACGTTCTGCCCCGTCCCCCTCGCTCACCAGCCCCCCGTGCGAGAGCGCGATGGCGTCGGCGTAGCCGTCCTCCACCGCCTGCAGGCGAGAGACTGGCCGTTCAGGTAGTTGCCGGCGGCCTTCGCCAGCGCGGGGTAGGTGTTGGGCGCCTGCCGCTGCCAGCTCGACACGCACACGTCCACCCCCGCCTCCAGCGCGCCCTCGCCCAGGTACGTGCCCCACGGCCAGCAGACCAGGTACGTCTCAATGGGCGACCCGATGGGGTTCATTCCCGCCGCCCCGTAGCCGCGCAGCACCATGGGGCGGATGTAGCAGTGGCGCACCCCGTTGCGGCGCACCAGCTCCACGCAGGCCTCGCGCAGCGCCTCGGGCGCGTGCTCCGGCATCATGCGGTAGATGCGCGCCGAGTCGTACAGGCGGCGCAGGTGGTCGTCCAGCCGGAAGATGGCCGGCCCCGCGGCCGTCTCGTAGCAGCGGATGCCCTCGAAGAGCGAGGAGCCGAACTGCAGCGAGTGCGTGAGGAGGTGGAGCGTGGCGTCGGCCCAGGGGATCCACTCGCCGTCGCGCCAGATCCACTCGGTCTCGGTGATCTGAGCCATCTCTCCTCGGGTCTCGCGTGCGTTCGGGGTGCGGCTGCGGGCGCCGACACGCTGGGGCACGGAACGCCCGGCGGCAAGGCCGGGCCGGCGCGGCGTCCCGAACCCGGCTGTGCGCTCCCGTAGAGAGACCGGCCGTCTCCGCTGGAGCGGCTGCCCCCGAGACTCCGAACGACACAGCGAGCGCCTACCGGGGAGCCAGCCTCGTCCGGATCCACGCGGCAAGCGCGTCCTCCGCCCTATCACCGCTCGCCACCTCCAGCATCATCGCGACCTCCTCTGGTTCGGACGCGATCAGGACCAGGCCGTTGATGGCCAGGAAGAGGTGTATGGCGGCGAGGGCAATACGCTTGTTGCCGTCGATGTACCCGTGATTGGAGGCCAGCCCGTATCCATAGGCAGCCGCGAGGTCGGCGAAATCGACGGACTCCCCGCAGTAGCTCCGACGGTTCCGGGGCCGCCCGAGAGCGGACTCGATCATCCCCTCGTCCCGGACGCCGTAGAGTCCGCCGTGCTCCAAGATCAGCTCACGATGGACCGCATCCACGATCCGGTGGGTTAGCCACCGCGGTTCGGACATCTTACTTTGCGAGCTCTCGGAAAGCGTTGCGGTGCTTTCGGCGGATCTCCTCGAATGCAGCCATCGCCTCGTCGAAGTCCGGATCGAACGCGGTGAGTTCGAAGCCGCGATCCGTCCGCACCAGGTGCAGCTCGTCCCCAAGCTCGGCGTGAAGCTGTTCCAGGATCTCCTTCGGCAGGATCACCCCGGCGGATCCTCCGACCTGACGGATCTTCAGGCTCGCGTGCGTCATTGCTCCCTCCTCGATCCAGGCGTTGAGATTATAACTTAAATTCTAACTCACGCGACGGCAAGTGGCGTGTGCAGCCCGTCCGGCGTCCCCGCGGCGCTCGGGCATCTCGCGCTTTCAACGCGCGGAGGCCATCTTGACGGGTCGGCGTACGATCCGCCCCGGTTCGGTGCGTGGACGCCGCTGGCGCGGCGGTGCGCGAACGAGCCGGCGCGGTCGGGGGTACGGAAGGACGAGCAGGCGGCTCCCCGCGGTCGCCGAGTGGGCGCGCGGGGAGCCATCCACGCAAGGACGTCGACCTCCGCGACCGGCGGGGGCGTGATCGTTGCGGCCATCCGAGGCGTCACCCCACCGGCGGGCGGCGCTTCCTGCGAGAGCGAGGAAACATGGCCAGACGCGCGAACTACGGGTTCGAGAAGCGGCAGAAGGAGATGGCCAAGCAGGCGAAGAAGGACGAGAAGGCCGAGAAGAAGCGTCTCCGCAAGGAAGCCGCCGACCGCGGCGAGATCCTGCCCGACGACGTGGAGGACGAGGAGGAGACCGGGGACGACGCGTGACGACCCCGGCGGGCGCGCTCGCGGGGGTGGAGCTGGACCCGGCCCTGCGCGCGCGGCTGGAGGCGCTGATCGAGGAGGGGAAGGAGATCTGGGAGCGGTTCGACCTGGAGGTGCGCCAGAAGAACGCGCACCCCTTCGTGGCGGCGGACTACGACGTGGTGCTGCGCGGCCTGCTCCCGTTCCGGGGGCCCGGGCTGCGCTTCCTGGAGTGGGGATCGGCCACGGGCGTGATCGCGGTGATGGCCGACATGCTGGGGTTCGAGTCGTACGGGATCGAGATGGACCCCGCGCTGGTGGGCACGGCGCGCGACCTGGCCGGCCGGCACGGCTCCGCGGCGCGCTTCGAGGCCGGGAGCTTCCTGCCGCTGGGGTACCGCTTCCGCCAGGCGGACGGGCGGCCCACCCACGTGCGCGGCGCGGAGGACTCCGCCTACCCGGCCCTGGGCCACCCGCTGGACGACTTCGACCTGGTCTACGGCTTCCCGTGGCCCGGCGAGGAGCCCATGTACCGGGACCTGATGCGGTGCTACGGGGGCCGCGACGCCCGCCTCCTGCTCTACTCGGTGGAGGAAGGCGTCACGGTCTCCGGCGGACCGGCGCGGCGGCGGTGAGCGGGAGGGACGGAGGGGCGCGAACGGGCTAGGAGCCCGCCGCGCCCCTCCTTGCTTCCGCCAGCTCCGGCAGGTCCGCGTCGGCATCCTTCCAGTTCTCCAGCAGGCGCGCGTAGGCCCGGCGCGCCTCGTCGGCCCGCCCCAGCTTCGCCAGCGCCCGCGCCCGCCCCAGCAGCGCCACCGACCGCCCCGGCGACAGCACGAGCGCGCGGTCGTACGCGTCCAGCGCGTCCTCCGCCTTCCCCGACTCCAGCAGCAGCTCCCCCAGCAGCACGCGCGTGGTGCCGGACTCCGCCCGGGACGGTCCTTCGGCCAGGTGCAGGCGCGGGTTGGCCTCCACCGTGTCGGCGGCCTCGCGCAGCAGGGCCAGCGTCCCGGTCGTGTCGCCGGCGGCGAGCCGCGCCAGCGCCCGCGTCTGCCGCTCGAGCGTGGAGGTGCCCTGCGGGGCACGCGGGTTGGCGCGCTGCACCGAGTCGGTGAGCTGCTCCACCCGCAGCGCCACCCGGCGCGCGGTGGCCGTGTCGCGGCGGGCCGCGGCGGTGCGGGCGGCCAGGAGCCACTCCACCGAGAGCGGCGTGCCCGGGGCGGGGAACGCCGCGTCGAAGCGGCGCTGCTCCATCGAGGCGCGCGCGTCCATGGCGGTCACGCGGGCGGCCAGGAAGGCGCGGAGGCGCTCCGGGGTCTGGTCCAGCTTCGCCGCGGCGAGCGCGGCGCGCACGGAGTCGGTGAGCGCGGCGGCGCGGCGGAAGCGGCCCTGCTGCAGGTAGGCGTACTGCAGCCAGTCGGCGGCGTGGTAGTCCCAGCGCTCGCTGGGGAGCGCCTGCCCGGTGGTGCTGTGCGTGCTGAGCCGCCAGGCCTTCTCGTTGGCGGCGACCACGTCGGGCCAGCGGCCGTACTGGAAGAAGATGTGCGACGGCATGTGCACCGCGTGGTGCGCCGCCGGGGCGATGCGGGCGTACGCCGAGGCGGCGCGCAGCCCCAGCGGCGCCAGGCGGGCGTCGTCGTACGCGTGGATCAGGTAGTGCGCCGCGCCCGGGTGGTCGGGGCGGCGGGCGAACACGTCCTCGGCCAGCGCGGCGGACTGCACCGCGTACCGCAGCGAGCGGTCGGCGTCGCCGGCCGCGTCGTAGCGCAGGGAGATCAGTGCCAGCGCGTAGAACAGGGCGGACTCGTCGTCGGGATGGGCCTCGTGCAGCGCGCGCCAGTCGTCCGCGTACTTCGCGGCGGAGCGCGCCGCCTCGGTCTGCCCCACCCGCGCCCACCGCTCGGCGATCCCCAGCCACGCCTTCTCGCGCGGCGTGGGCGCCTTCGCCATCCGCTCGGCGGGGGTGCGCCCCATCCGCCGCAGGATGGAGTCTCCCGCGGCGCTGTCCTGCGCCGCCATCACCTCGCCCACGTACGCCATCGCGAACCCCGGATCGGCCTTCTGCGCCTCGGCGAAAGACGCCCGCGCCTCGCGGTAGAGGAACGAGTGCAGCAGCGCCATCCCGCGCAGGAACGCCGGCTGCGCCGCCGCCGCGCCCGAGTTGGGGAACTCCACCCGGCCCACCGTGACCTCCACGGGGGCCGCTCCGGCGGGGTGGTCGTGCGTGTGCCCCGCCTGCGCGGTGAGCGCGGCCGGAAGGGCGAGCAGGGCGGCGGCGAGGCCGATGGGGCGGAGGCGACGGGACATGGGCGGGCGGGTTGAGAGGTGGAGGAGCGCGGACGAACGCCGATCGCGAGGGCGGGGGAGCACGCCGGCGAAGGCACGCGCCTCGATCGCGGCGAACGGTAGCCGGGGGCAGCGGCGCGGGCAAGGAAGTTGGGGGCGGTGTGGAGCACGGCGGGACGGGGTGGAGGGCGGCGGGGCGGGACGCAATCTCCCGCGGCCTCGCTCAGAGCCCCGCGTGCGTTCCCGCATGTAACCCGCCACAGTCTGCGAGGGATGAATCGCCTGGGACGGGAAAGGGCGCGGATGCTCAGCTTCCGCGATGATTGCCTCCCGTGCGCATCCCTCGATCCCAGGCAGGGAAACCTTTATCGTGCGTTCGTACGTTCGGCGCCTGTCGGTAGGTCCGGCGGCGCCGTAGCGAGCTCCTGTCCTTGATCACCCGCCTTCGGCGTTGAAGTAGAGATGTCCCCCTGACGGGGCCGAGCGTCTCGCGATCGCCGTGGCCCGCCTCTCGCCTCTGCCGCAACCTCCCATGCCGCGTACGTGGTCCGCCCCCCAGACCGTTCTGCTGGTGTCGATCCTTGCCGCGGGCTGCGTACGTGATGGCCCGGTCGCCCCGCCGGTGCGGGCTCCCACGGAGCGGGGCCCCGTACGCGATGTAGCGCCCGTGCTGGACGCCGGTACCTTCCAGGGCAGCGGCTTCCTGCCCGCCAGCGGCGGCACGGGCGCACCGGGTGCCAGCGGATGGACACCCGTCGGGGTGACGTTCCCCCAGGACATGTGGGTGTTCGTGCGCACCTCCGGCACG
>JASLAX010000092.1 GCA_030146875.1 Longimicrobiaceae bacterium | reverse complement strand
CCTGTTCCAGGACGAGATCTTCGTCTTCACCCCGCAGGGCGACGTGAAGCAGCTCCCCAAGGGGGCCACGCCCATCGACTTCGCCTTCGCGGTGCACACGCAGGTGGGGATCCACTGCGCCGGTGCCAAGGTGAACGGCCGCATCGCCCCGCTCGCGCGCGAGCTGCGCAACGGCGACACGGTGGAGATCCTGACGGACGGGAAGCAGCGCCCCTCGCGCGACTGGCTGTCGTTCGTGAAGACGGCGCGCGCCCGCAACAAGATCCGCCAGTGGATCAAGGCCGAGGAGTTCGACTCGTCCGCCAAGCTGGGGCGCGAGTTCATCGAGCGCGAGATCCGCAAGGCGCGCAAGGAGAAGGTGGGCGAGGACCGCTTCGCCGAGGTGGCCGGGAAGCTGGACCTGCCCGACGCCGAGCACCTGTTCGCGGCGCTGGGGAGCGGCGACATCGGCCCCTCGGCGGTGCTGCGCGAGCTCTTCCCCGAGACGGCCGACAACCCGCCCAAGCCGCCCACCGCCTTCGAGCGGATGGTGCAGAAGGTGCGCGGCGAGCCCAGGGGGGTGCGGATCCAGGGGATGAACAACCTGATGGTCCGCTACTCCCAGTGCTGCCAGCCGGTGCCGGGCGACAAGGTGACGGGGTACATCTCGCGCGGCGGGGGGATCTCCATCCACCGCACGGACTGCCCCAACGTCCTGCAGCTCAACGAGCATCCCGAGCGCCGGGTGGAGATCGAGTGGGAGGCGGAGTCGGGGGGGCGCTTCTTCGTGCGGCTGGAGATGGAGGGCACCGACCGGCGCGGGCTGTTCGCGGACATCGCCAGCACCATCAGCCAGACGAACACCAACATCCGGAGCGCCGACATCCGCGCCGACGAGGCGGGGATGAAGGGGCAGTTCGTGGTGGAGGTGGAGAACCTGGCCCACCTGAACCGGGTGCTGGGCGCGATCCGGAAGGTGAAGGGCGTGCTGAAGACGGAGCGCCGCGAGCACTTCGGCGAGCACGACCTGCCCGCCGAGGCGTAGGGGGCGAACGGCCGGCTTCGTCCGGGGTACGATACCGAAGATAACCCGCAACCGAACGACCCCCAGCCGGCGAGACGAATGCCCTTCGAACTGGCGTCCCCCTACGAGCCGAAGGGCGACCAGCCCCGCGCGATCCAGGAGCTCTCCGAGGGGCTGGCGCGCGGCGACCGCCACCAGACGCTGCTGGGCGCCACCGGCACCGGAAAGACCTTCACCATCGCCAACGTGATCGCGGCGCACGGGCGCCCCACGCTGGTGATGAGCCACAACAAGACGCTGGCGGCGCAGCTCTACGGCGAGATCAAGCAGCTCTTCCCCCGGAACGCGGTCGAGTACTTCATCTCGTACTACGACTACTACCAGCCCGAGGCGTACGTGCCCTCCACGGACACGTACATCGAGAAGGACTCCTCGATCAACGAGGACATCGAGCGGCTGCGCCTGCGCGCCACGTCCTCGCTGATGGAGCGCGAGGACGTGATCATCGTGTCCTCGGTCTCCTGCATCTACGGCCTGGGCGATCCCAAGGAGTACCGGGCGCTCATGCTGACGCTGGCCAGCCGGCAGGCCATCTCGCGCAAGCGGATCCTGGAGTCGCTGGTCGCCATCCAGTACACGCGCAACGACGCCTCCTTCGAGCGTGGGACCTTCCGCGTGCGCGGCGACACGGTGGAGATCTACCCCGCCTACGAGGAGCAGGGGATCCGCGTGGAGCTGTGGGGCGACGAGATCGAGCGCATCTCGCGCTTCGACCCGCTCACCGGCGACACCATCGCGGTGCTTCCCCGCTGCGCCATCTACCCGGCCAAGCACTTCGTCTCCCAGAAGTCCACCATCGAGCGGGCGGTGGCGCGCATCCGCTCCGAGCTGGACGAGCGGCTGAAGCACCTGCTGGGCGACGGCCGCCTGCTGGAGGCGCAGCGGCTGGAGTCGCGCACCAACTTCGACGTGGAGATGATGCTCGAGATCGGCACCTGCGCCGGGATCGAGAACTACTCGCGCCACCTGGCCGGGCGCGAGGAGGGGGAGCGGCCGGCGTGCCTGTTCGACTACTTCCCCGAGGACTTCCTGCTGGTGGTGGACGAGTCGCACGTGACCGTCCCCCAGATCGGCGGGATGTTCAACGGTGACCGGGCGCGGAAGACCACGCTGGTGGAGCACGGCTTCCGCCTTCCCTCGGCGCTGGACAACCGCCCGCTCAAGTTCGAGGAGTGGGAGTCGCTCACGCCGCGCGCCATCTTCGTCTCCGCCACGCCCAGCGAGTACGAGCTGGCGAAGAGCGGTGGCGTGGTGGTGGAGCAGATCATCCGCCCCACGGGGCTGCTGGACCCGGAGGTGATCGTACGCCCGGTGAAGGGCCAGGTGGACGACCTGCTGGCCGAGATCCGCGAGCGGGAGAAGCGCGGCGAGCGGGTGCTGGTGACCACGCTCACCAAGCGGATGGCCGAGGACCTGACGGACTTCTTCCACGAGGCGGGGGTGCGCGTGCGCTACCTGCACTCCGACATCGACGCGCTGGAGCGGGTGGAGATCCTGCGCGACCTGCGGCTGGGGAAGTTCGACGTGCTGATCGGCATCAACCTGCTGCGCGAGGGGCTGGACCTGCCCGAGGTGTCGCTGGTGGCGATCCTGGACGCGGACAAGGAGGGCTTCCTGCGCTCGTCCTCCTCGCTGATCCAGACGGTGGGGCGCGCCGCCCGCAACTCGCAGGGCACCGCGATCCTGTACGCCGACCGCGTCACGGGGTCGATGGAGCGGATGATGGAGGAGACCGCCCGCCGACGCGAGATCCAGGTGGCCTACAATCTGGAGCACAACATCATCCCCACGACCATCATGAAGTCGGTGGCGGAGATCGAGCGCTCCACGCGGGTGGCGGACTCGCGCAGCGCCAAGGCCGAGGCGGCAGCGGCGGTCACCGGGCGCAAGGTGGCCGAGGCGCGCGCGGTCTACGGCGCGAGGAAGCCGGAGGAGGTGATGCGCGACCTGGAGCAGGAGATGCGCGACGCGGCGGCGCAGCTCGACTTCGAGCGCGCGGCCATGCTGCGCGACCAGCTCCTGGACCTGAAGGCGCAGATCGACGGGGCCAGGGAGGGCACCCCGAAGCGCGCGGCCGGCGGGATGCGGCGTGCCTGAGGGCGCCACCGCCATGCTGGGCGAGGAGGCGCTCGCCGCCTGGGGGGAGACGATCGGGCGCGAGGCGCGCACGCCCCTGGTGCTGGCCCTCTCCGGCGACCTGGGGACGGGGAAGAGCACGCTGGCCCGCGCCGTGGCCCGCGGCGCGGGAGTGGAGGGCGAGGTCCCCTCGCCCACCTTCAACCTGCTCTTCCGCTACGACCTTCCGTCAGGCCTGCGGGTGCTGCACTTCGACCTGTACCGCCTGGAGCGGCCGGACGAGGTGTGGGAGCTGGGGTGGTCCGAGGTGGGCGACGCGCGGGACGTGGTGCTGATCGAGTGGCCGGAGCGCGCCCGTTCGCTCCTCCCCACGCCGCGGTGGGAGGTGGAGCTGGAGGAGACGGAGCGTCCCGACCGCCGACGCGTGACCGCCGTGCCCGTTGCCGCCCCGCCGCCGCTCCCGCCGTTCCCCGCGGAGGCGGGGTGAGCGCGCCGGCCGGGCCCGTGTTGGCGCTGGACGCGGCGACGGAGGTGGGCTCCGTGGCGGTGGGCGACGGCGACCGGCTGCTGGCGGAGGTGGTGGTGAACGTGGGGCCCGGCCACTCGTCCGCCCTGCTCCCCGCGGTGGACGCCGCCCTCCGCGGCGCAGGGGTGGAGAGGTCCGCCCTGGCCGCCGTGGTGGTGGGCTCCGGCCCGGGGTCGTTCACCGGCCTGCGCATCGCGGCGGCGACGGCGAAGGGGATCGTGCGGGCACTGGGCATCCCCCTCTACGCCTACCCGTCGCTGCTGGCGACGGCGGGGGCCTGCTGGGGGGCGGACCGCCCGGTCTGCGCGATCTTCGACGCGCGGCGGCGGGACGTGTACGCCGGGTGCTGGCGGCTGGGGGAGACGGCGGAGGAGACGATGCCGATCGAGGCGCTGCCCATCGAGGCGCTGCTGGAGCGCTTCCGGGGCGGGGAGCCGCCGCTCTTCACCGGCGAGGCGGCGGCGCTGCACCGGGAGGAGATCGCGTCCGCGCTGGGGGCCGCGGTGGCGCCGCCGCTGCTCGCCCACCCGCGCGCGGCGGTGCTGCTCCACCTGCTGCGCACGGCGCCGGAGCGGGGGCTGGTGCCGGAGGCGCGGGCGTGGGAGCCGGAGTACGTGCGCGCGGCGGGCGCGGAGCGGATCGCGGCGGCGCGCGCGGGAGCGTGAGGGAAGCCATGAGCGTGCAGCCTTCGCCCGACGTGCGGACCGGCTTCCGGATCCGCCCCCTGCGCCCGGACGACCTGTCCGGGGTGATGGAGATCGAGAACGTGTCGTTCTCGACCCCGTGGAAGGAGAGCACCTTCCGCGGCCTGATGGTGCGCGAGGACACCGACCTGCTGGTGGCGGAGCAAGAGGGCCGGGTGCTGGGCTACGCGGCGTGCTGGTCGGTGGTGGACCAGGCGGAGCTGGGGAACGTGGCCGTGGCCCCGGAGGCGCGCCGGGCGGGGGTGGGGCGCGCCCTGGTGCAGGCCGTCTCCGACGCGGTGCGCGAGCGCGGCGCGGCCGAGGTCTTCCTGGAGGTGCGCGTCTCCAACCTGGACGCGCAGCGGCTGTACCGCGACCTGGGATTCGAGGTGGTGGGCCGACGAACGTCCTACTACACGCGTCCCCTGGAAGACGCGCTCGTAATGCGTCGTCGCATTGTTGACTTCCCGGAGGGGCGACGGTAGCTTGGCGGCGCTTTTCGCCGTACGCTGTCAACCTTCCACCCACACAGCAGCGAGGAGGAGTCCGTGTCCCGCAGCCTGAACAAGGCCATCATCATCGGCAACCTCGGTTCCGACCCCGAGATCCGCACCACCGGCAACGGCCAGCAGGTGGCATCCTTCAGCGTGGCCACCAGCCGGCAGTGGACGAACGCGCAGGGCGAGAAGCAGGAGAAGACGGAGTGGCACCGGATCGTGGCCTGGCGGAAGCTGGCCGAGATCGCCGAGCGCTTCCTGAAGAAGGGTGAGCGCGTGTACATCGAGGGTGAGATCCAGTACCGCGAGTACGAGGCGAAGGACGGGAGCGGCAAGCGCTACATCACCGAGATCGAGGCGCGCGAGATGATGATGCTCGGCGGGCGCGAGGGCGGCGGCGGTGGGGGCGGCGGGTACGAGTCGGCGGCTCCGCGGGCGCGGGCGGCG
>JASLAX010000039.1 GCA_030146875.1 Longimicrobiaceae bacterium | reverse complement strand
CTGCGCGCGCCGGCTCCGTTCCTGGACTGCCGCTCCATTCCCCTCCCGTTTCCGCGGCGCCCAGCTCGTGCAGCGAATGCACGGCCAGCGCCGCCGCCACCTGTGCCCCCCGGTCCACCCCGTCCACCAGCGCCCCGGCGTCGCTCATCTCCCCGCCGGTCTCGATGAGGATGCGCCCGTCGCGCACCATGGCCACCGAGTGCGCCACCCGCGCGTCGCGCGCGGGGACCGCGTCCAGCTCCGAGAACACGGCCACGCGGCACCCCGCGCGGCGCGCCATGTCCTGCACCTCCCATTCCCGCCCGGGAAGCACCACGATCCCGTCCCGCGCCACCGCGTCCGCCAGCACGGACACCAGCTGCAGGTTGCGCTCCTCCTGGCGGTAGCGGTCGGGCACGTCCTGTACCTCGCTGTCCAGGATGACGGCGATCTCCGAGCGCGCGTACGGCAGCCCCGCGTTCAGCAGGTACGAGGGCGCCACCTCCACGATCAGCGCCTCGTCGCTCACACCGCGGCGCAGCATCTCGTCGCGCACCGCCGCGCGCTCGCCGCCGCCGGTGATGCCGCACAGCACGTGCTGCGTGAGGTCCGGCACGTCCGGCGACTCCTTGAGCGCGCGCAGCTCGTTCAGGGCGAACTCCACGTCGTGCAGCTCGCCGGCGAACGCCTTCTGCACCACGTCCAGCGCCAGCGCGGCGGCGCGCAGCCCCACCTCGGCGTGCAGGTGCTCGAAGACCACGGTGTACTCGCCGGGGCGGTCGCCGCCGCGGGCGCGGCCGTAGCCCACGTCGTGCCCCACCATGGTCTGCAGCTCCAGCCCCACGTGCTCGATGATGTGCGGGGCGTACGTGCCGCGGCGCAGGCGCGTGACGAAGCCCCCGCGCTCGCCGATGGAGCAGCGGTGCTCCCACAGGCCGGGAAGGACGCGGACCAGCGCGTCGGTCAGGCCGGGGACGTCGGCGGACGAGATCTCGTCGTAGACCCCCACGGACAGGTCCAGCCGCGTCACCGGACGGCGGGACCAGAAGTTGGCGCCGCGCAGGGAGCGCAGCGCGACCAGGCGGATCTCGCCGTGCGGCGACGGCGGCGGATCGGGCGTCAAAGGGCTCAGGCGGCTCCGGGCGGGGCGTGCTTCTGGATGGCGGAGAGCACCGAAGGTACGCTGTCGGCCAGCACCACCGCCAGATCACCCTCGCCGATCTCGGACATCACGCGGGCGATGGCCTCCTCCTCGTCGTGGATCACCTCGATCTGGTCGCCGTGCATCCCGCCCTCCCGCAGCCCGTCCACCAGCAGCGCCGCCACCGCCCCGGGCGCGCGCCCGCGGAGGTCGTGGTCCTCCTTCACCACCACCAGGTCCAGCCCGTCCGCCGCCAGCCGACCCACCTCGCGCACGTCCTCGTCCCGCCGGTCGCCGGGCGCGCCCAGGACGCCGATGCGGCGCCGCGCCGGGATGTTCCGGGCCAGGTCCAGCAGCCCCTCGACCGCCGCGGCGTTGTGCGCGTAGTCCACCAGCACCTTGGCGGCGCCGATGCGCAGCAGGTTCAGCCGCCCCGGCGTCATGGACGGCGAGGGGAAGAACGAGAGCAGCCCGGCGCGGATGGTGTCGTAGCGCACGCCGCGCACGTAGGCGGTGGCGATGGCGGCCAGGATGTTCTGCTGCTGGAAGCGGGCGGCCCCGCCCAGCATGAGCGGCACGTCGCGCACCGGCACCACGGGGATGCGCAGCCGCCCGCGGCGCACCACGAAGAGGCCGTCCTCGATCCGCGCCCCGATGCCGCCGCGCTCCAGGTGCGCGTCGAACCGCTCGTTCTCGCCCGGGGGCAGGGTGGAGAAGAGGACGATGTCGGCGGCGGTGCGGCTGCGCATGGCGTAGACGAGCGGGTCGTCCGCGTTCAGCACCGCGTGCCCCTCGCGCTTCACCACCGCGGCGATCACCCCCTTCACGTCGGCGAGCTGCTCCAGGGTGTGGATGCCGCGCAGCCCCAGGTGGTCGGCGGAGATGTTCAGCACCACGCCCACGTCGGCCTCGTCGAAGCCCAGCCCCGCGCGCAGCAGCCCGCCGCGCGCCGTCTCCAGCACCGCCACCTCCACGGTGGGGTTGGAGAGGATGATGTTGGCCGAGAAGGGGCCGGTCATGTCCCCCTCCATCACCAGCCGGTCCTGCAGGTACACGCCGTCGGTGGTCGTGAACCCCACCTGCTTGCCGGTGTGCCGGAAGAGGTGCGCGATCAGGCGGGTGGTGGTCGTCTTCCCGTTGGTGCCGGTGATGGCGATCACCGGGATGGTCGCCTCGGTCCCCATCGGGTAGAGCATGTCGATCACCGGGCCGGCCACGTCGCGCGGGCGCCCCTCGCCCGGGTGCGTGTGCATGCGCAGGCCGGGGGCGGCGTTCACCTCGATGATCACCGCCCCGTTCTCGCGGAAGGGCACGGAGATGTCGGGCGAGAGCACGTCGATGCCGGCGATGTCCAGCCCCACGATCCCGGCCGCCATCTCGCAGGCGGTCACGTTGTCGGGATGGATCTCGTCGGTGCGGTCGATGGAGGTGCCGCCGGTGGAGAGGTTCGCCGTGGCGCGGAGGGCCACGACCTCGCCCTTCGCGGGAACGTCGTCCGGGCCCCGCCCTCGGGCGGCGAGGAACTCGAGGGTCCGGTCGTCGTCGGGGAGGTGCGTCAGGATGCGGGAGTGGCCCTTTCCGCGGCGCGGGTCCTGGTTCTCGCGCGCGATCAGCTCGCGCACGCTGTGCACGCCGTCGCCCACCACGTGGGCCGGCACGCGCTCCGCCACGGCGACCAGCCGCCCGTCCACCACCAGCACGCGGTAGTCGCGGCCCTCCACGAAGCGCTCCACCACCACGCGCCGCCCCAGCTCCCGCGCGGCCGGCCAGGCGGCGCGGATCCCCTCGTCGTCGGCCAGGCGGCCGCTGATGCCGCGTCCGTGCGAGGCGTCGAGCGGCTTCAGGATGACGGGGAAGCCGATCTCGTGCGCGACCTCGACCGCGCCGTCCAGCGTGGTCGCCGTGTCGCCACGGGGAACGGGCAGCCCGATGTTGGAGAGGACGCGGCGGGTGTCGTCCTTGTCCTGGGCGATCTCCACCGCGATGGCGCTGGTGTAGTCGCTCATCGCCGCCTGGATCCGGCGCAGGTTCTTCCCCAGCCCGAGCTGCACCAGCGAGTACGAGTTCAGGCGGCGCACGGGGATCCCCCGGCGCCGCGCCTCCTCCACGATGGCCTCGGTCGACGGGCCCAGGCGCACGGACTCGCGCAGGTCGTGCAGGTCCTCCACCATCGCGGCCACGTCCAGCGGCGCGCCGGTCATGCAGGCGCGCACGATGCGGACGGCGTCGCGCACGCTCTGCAGGCCCACGTCCTCCTCCTCGTAGGCCACGATCAGCCACCACACCCCCTCGTCGCCCGACGCGACCACGCGCCCGAACGACACGTCGGAGCCCGCGAGCGTCTGCAGCTCCAGGGCGACGTGCTCCAGGATGTGGGGAAGGTGGGTGCCCTCTTGCAGCCGCTCCACGAACCCGCCGCTCTCGCCGCGGGTGCAGGGGTGCTCGGAGAGGGTGGGAAGGAAGCCCAGGAGCCGGTCCACGAAGCCCGGGATCTCGTTGGAGGGCACCTCCTCCAGCGCGCCCAGCCGCACGTCGCAGGCGATGACCGGCGCCAGGCGCCAGAAGTTGGGGCCGCGCACGGCGCGCAGCCGCGAGACGGTGAGCTCCTCCGGGTCCAGCGCCCCGGCGTGCGCCGGGGCCTCCTCCGTCCGCGTCACGCCATCCCCCGTCAGCGGGCCCCGCCGCGGGTGCGCCAGGGCCCGTCGGGCTCGGGCGCCACCCGCGGCTCCGCGCGAAGGTCCTCGGCGCGGCGGCCGCGGCGGTCGTCGTCGCAGCAGTCGATGCGGCGCCCGTAGGCACGCCCGCTCCCGCTCGGGGCGGCGGCGCGTCCGTCCCCCGTCCATCTCTCGTAACCGGAGATCATCTCACACCTTCTGGTGTCCTCGTCTCGCCCTGCCGGGGAGCGGCCCGCGCCCCAGGCAGCGTGGGCCGGGTGGAAGAGCAGGGAGCATGCCATCGCAAGTACCTGAAGAAGAGCTTTCCGCAGGGTGGTTCCGGGCCGCCCGGGAACGTAGGATGTGGGCGTGCACACCCTTGCTCCCGCGCCCCCCCGACGAGCCGTGAACGACCACGCCCCGACCCCGACCCCAGCGTTCCTGAGCGCCGAGTGGCGGTGGCTGGCGATGCTGAACTACGAGGCGGACCCCGCCCTGCTGCGCCCGCTCGCCCCCGTTGGCACGGAGCTGGACGAGTGGGAGGGCACCACGTACCTGAGCATGGTCGGCTTCTTGTTCCTGGACACGCGGGTGCTGGGGATCCCCATCCCCTTCCACCGCGACTTCGAGGAGGTGAACCTGCGCTTCTACGTGCGCCGGAAGGGGCCGGAGGGGTGGCGGAGGGGGGTAGTGTTCGTGAAGGAGATCGTGCCGCGGGCGGCGATCGCCGCGGTCGCGCGGTTGGTCTATGGGGAGCGCTACGTCGCCTGCCCCATGCGGCACCGGGTGGACCTGGAGCGCGGAGCGCTCGTGGCCGGCGGGGCGGTGGAGTACGGGTGGCGGGAGCGGGGGCGGTGGAGCACGCTCCGCGCGGAGACGGAGGGCGGCCCCGAGCCGCTGGTGCCGGGCTCGGAGGCGGAGTTCATCACCGAGCACTACTGGGGCTACGCGGCGCAGCGCGACGGCGGGACGGTGGAGTACCGGGTGGAGCACCCCTCGTGGCGTGTCTGGCGGGCGCGCCGCGCCACGCTGCAGGCGGACGCGGCGGCCACCTACGGGCCCGACCTGGCCCGCCTCCTCCAGGGCCCGCCGCGCTCGGCCTTCGTGGCCGAAGGCTCGCCCATCACCGTCCGCCGAGGCGTCCGGATCCCCGCGTCGGAAGGCGGGTGACGGAGCCCTCCGCGGTCACCGCCCGCCGAGGTTGGCGGAGGAGGCCCGACGGTCAGCGCTTCTTCGCCAGCATGGTCCCGCGGCAGTTGGGCGCGCCGCAGATGCACGGGTAGCGCTTCTTGGCGGCCGGGGAGTGCCGCACGCCGTGCAGGATGAAGTTGTAGTCGTAGCTCAACTCCTCCCCCGCCTCGATGTCCCGGATGCTCTCGATGTAGACGTGGCCGTCGTCGATCACGGCGTCGCAGTTGGGATCGCACGAGTGGTTGATCCACTTGGCGATGCTCCCGCCCACGTTGGCGTCGATCACCACCCCGTCGTCGATGGCGAACAGGAAGGTGTGGTACGGCTGCCCCGGCACCTCGGGGTAGATGAAGTCCGCCTCCTCCTCGTCCATGCGGCGGCCGGTGTACTCCACCAGCCGCACGCCGGCGGGAATGGGGATGCGGGCGTACACGCCCCGGCCGTGGATGCCGGAGCGGCGGACGGACAGGACGCCGCGGATCAGGAAGGGCTTTCTGGGCATGGCGGGAAAGTTATCCGGCTCGGCGGTTTCGGCCAGTCCTCCGCGAGATGAACGAAGAGGGGCGACCCCCCACCCGGAGCCGCCCCCCGCCCGTTCGTCCGATTCCGTCCGACGATCCGACGCCTACAGCCGGATGCGCACTCCGAGCCCGGCGGTGATCTGGTCCACCGCGTCGGTCTTGCGGTAGGTGACCGCGGGGACCACGGAGACGTTCCCGCCCACGGAGTAGTCGAACCCGCCCCCGGCCACCAGCCCGGTGTCGCCGTCGCGGAACAGGGCGCCCATCTGGATGAACGGCATGGCCAGCCCGCCGCCGGTGCCGAAGCTCGCCTTGCCGCCCAGCTCCCACCCCTTCTCCGTCACCTCCACGTCCAGCGTCTTGTGGTCGAAGTCGAACTGCGAGAAGCCGCCGTAGACGGCGAAGAGCGGCGTGACGTTGAAGGCGCCGGTGGCGGTGAACCCCACGCCGGTCTTCAGGCGGTCCTTGCTGTCGCCGACGGGAATCCCGGCGTCCATGCGGACCTCGACCGAGAGGGGGGTCATTCCCATCTGGGCGGCGGCCACGGCGGGCGCCAGCGCCGCGGCGGCGAGCAGACCCGCGAGAGCGATCTTCTTCATGGCTCCACGTTCGGTTGGTTGAGTCGCGCCCCGCCCGTGCCCCGGCGGGGACCCCGCGGCGCGCCCGGCGCCGCACCGGGTGGAACTCCCCACCCCCCGGATTGGTTCCCGCGAACGGCGAGGGGCCCCGCCGCGACGCGTGCGGCGGGGCCCCCTCTGCGCCCGTCCGTGGAAGGGGATCAGCGGACGGCGACCCCGCGCAGCACGCGGTACAGGTACTCCGTCGCCCAGCCCAGGGCGGGAACGGGGACGCGCTCGTTGTCGCCGTGCATCCGCAGCTCGTCCTCCATCGGCAGCGGCATGGGCAGGATGCCGTAGGTGGGGATGCCGATGGCGCGCAGCGCGGCGCCGTCGGTCGCGCCCGTGGACATGAAGGGGAGGACCACGGCCGAGGGCGCCATCGTACGAGCCGCCGCCTCCATCGCCCGGAACAGGTCCGTGGAGACGGGGGAGG
This sequence comes from Longimicrobiaceae bacterium, assembly GCA_030146875.1. GTDB lineage: Bacteria > Gemmatimonadota > Gemmatimonadetes > Longimicrobiales > Longimicrobiaceae > JASLAX01. The sequence continues at coordinate 13,076 of JASLAX010000039.1, read as the reverse complement.
GCGGCGGGGAGACGCGCGGCTCCCCGTCGAGCGCGAACGTCACCTGCGGCTCGCCGCCCACGCGGGTCATCTCGCGGACCACCTGCGCCACGTCCTCGCCGGGGACCACGCGCACGTTGAAGGTCACGCGCCCCTCCGAGGGGATCACGTTGGCACGGAAGCCCCCGTTCAGCATGGTCAGCGAGGCGCCGGTGCGGAGCACCGCGTTGTGCAGCGGCTCGCGGGAGAGGACCGCGGCCGCGGCCTCGACCTGCGCCGGGGTGGCGCCGGGGGCCGAGATCGCCTCCATCGCCGCCTTCATGGCGGGGTCCCGCTCGATGGCGGCGAGCCGCTGGAAGTAGATGCGGGTGGTCTCCACCAGGCGCACCGGCGGCCTCCACTCGTGCACGCGGGCCGCGGCGCGGGCCAGCGCGCCCAGCGCGTTGTCGGGCAGGGGGACGGAGCCGTGCCCGCTCGGCCCCTTCGCGGTGCCCACGACCGTGTAGTAGACCTTCTCCGTCGTCTGGATGTTGACGGTGCGCACGGCGCCGCCCTCCACGCGGATCCGGCCGCCCTCGTTGAGCGCGAACTCGGGATCGCCGAGCAGCGCGCGGTGCTTCTCCACGACCAGGTCCACGCCCACGTTGGGCCCGCCTTCCTCCGCCGCCGTGGCCAGGAAGACGACGTCGCGGTCCATGCGGTCGCGCTGCCTGGCCAGGCGCAGCATGGCCGTGACCGTCGCCGCCAGCATCCCCTTGTCGTCGATGGCGCCCCGGCCGTACAGGTAGCCGTCGCGCACCGTGGGCTCGAACGGCGGCGTCTGCCACTGGGTGGTGTCGGCGCCCACCACGTCCATGTGCCCCATCACCAGCACGGGCCGCTTCGTCGGGCGCGTGGCGCGCAGCCGGGCGATGAAGTTCGCGCGCCCGTCGGCGGCGTACAGCACGTGCGTCTCGAACCCGCGAACGCCGCGGAACACGGAGTCGAAGTAGACGGCGGTGATCCGCTCGTTCCCCGGCGGGTTCTGGGTGTTCAGACGGATCAGGTTGCGCAGGTGCGCCTCGGTGGACGCCTGCGCGGCGACGCGGTCGAAGCCGGCGGGCGCGGGGGCGCGCACGGCGTACGGGTCCTGCGCGGCGGCGGGCGCGGCCGCGGCGAGCGCAGCGGCCAGCAGGAAGGCGCGGGCGGTCATCGGCCTCCGGTGTCGTCTCGGGTGCTTCAGGGGGTCAGGACGCGCTTCAGCACCATGCTCTGGCTCCCGAAGCCGGAGCCGGTCATGCGCCCCGGGATGGAGTCGCCGGCCAGCGCCCCCTCGAACACCGCGTCGGCGTAGGCCTCCGCCGACAGGCGCAGCGACACGTCGGGATGGTCGTTGGTGCCGGCCACCGTCACGTCCAGCGTGTCGTCCGGCGCCTGCACCTCGCCGGTGCCGGAGAGGCGGTCGCCCTCGTCCTGCAGCACGAGCTGGAAGCGGAGCGGGGTGCCGGCGACGGCGGTCGTGCCCGCCCACGTACCGGAGAGGTCGGGACCCTGCGGGCCGGTGGAATCCTCCACGCACCCGGACACGGCGAGGAGCGCGGCGGCGGCGAGCGCCAGGGAGGTGCGGCGGGTCATCGTCGGGGCTCTCTCCGGGTGCGGTTCGTGGACCCCGGAAACGTAGCCGCACCGGGCCGGTCGGGGCAATCGTGCGCCGTCCGCCCGGTCCAGCGGGGCCGACGATCGGTGCAGGCGAGGCAGCCGCGGAGGCCGTCACCCGGCGCGCTCGGCCGGCGGAGGTGATCCCGGATGGCACGAGGACGGCGCCACCGGAGCGACGGGCCGGTCGGGAGGGAGGTGCGATCTCTTGCTCTCGCGATGGTTCGGGAGCACCTTGGGGACGGGCCCGGACGCGCCGGGGACCTGTGAGCGGAAGTGGAGCGACGACGATGGACGACCTGGAGCGGCGGGGCGCGGGCGGCACGCCCGGCGGGCTGGGAGAGTTCCTGCTGGGGCTGGGGATGGCGATCGTGGGGGCGTACCTGCTCTCCAACCGCCTGACGGTGAGCAGCGGCTACTGGACGCTCTGGGGATACAGCGCCTTCGGGATCTCGCTGATCCCGCTGATGATCGGCATCGGGCTGCTCTTCTTCAACGGCCGCTCGCCGGTGGGCTGGCTGCTCCTGGGCGGCTCGCTGCTCGCCATCGGCGCGGGGATCGTCGCGAACCTGCACGTCTACTTGCAGCCCACCTCCCTGTTCGCCACCCTGGTGATGCTCACCCTTCTGGCGGGCGGGGTGGGGCTGGTGGCGAAGGCGCTGCGGCCCCACTGACGGCGCGGCGCCGCAGCGGCTTACGACGCGGCGGACCCGAAAGTGCATGGCAGGCGGGGGCTCGCGCACCGGCGGCCCCTCGCCCCCCCGACCCCCACCCCGGCGACCCATGGCGGATCGAGACCCACGCCCCGAGGACCACCTGGAGCAGGCCCGCGAGACGATCCACGACGCGGTGCAGCTCCTGGAGGAGGCCCAGCGCGTGCTGTTCCGCGCCGGGGACGGGTACGTGGCGGAGGTGTGGGGGTGCGGCGTGCGGAACGTGCTGGAGATCACCGAACGGCTCTCCGACGTGTGCGGCGACCTGAGCCGCGTGGACATCGACGTCGGCCGCCTGTCGCGCGAGGGGAGCGCGCGCTCCCGCCGCACCGAGTGACGCCGGGCGGCGAGCTGCGGGCCATTTGGATCAAGCGCGCCAAGCGCGGCCCGATGGACCCCGTCCCCGCCGCCACGCTGGTCGCCGGCCGCGGTCTCGTCGGAAATGCCGACCAGGGGCGCCGCCGCCAGGTGACGCTGCTGGAGGAGGAGCGCTGGAGCGCCCTCACCGCCGCGCTGGGGGCGGACGCCCCGCCCTCGTCGCGCCGGGCGAACCTGCTGCTGCGCGGCGTCTCGCTCGCGGGCACGCGCGGGCGCGTGCTGCGCGTGGGCGCCTGCCGCCTGCGCGTGCGGGGCGAGACCAGGCCCTGCGAGCGGATGGAGGAGGTGCATCCCGGCCTGAAGGCGGCGATGTACCCCGACTGGGGTGGCGGCGCCTTCGCCGAGGTGCTGGACGACGGCGCCATCGCCGTGGGCGACGACGTGTGCTGGGAGGAGGAGTAGCGCGCGCTTGCCCGCCCCGCCCCGCGGATCTAGGTTCGCCCGGACGCATCCTCCCCGCACCCCGAGACCGATGCACCGGACGAGCCCCGCGGCCCTGGCCGCACTCCCCGCCCTGGCCGGCTCTGCCCCCTCGCGCGACGCGGGCGCAGAGCCCGTCGCGCGATGCCCGACGGAGTGGTCGGGCGAGGGCGAGGCGGAGGCGGTGACAGTGGGAACGGCGCTGCGGCAGGGCATCTCCCGGGTGAGCGCGTGCCGGACGCTCGTGCGGCCCTAGCACGGGGGGCCGGGATGTTCGCCGTCGATCACCTGCTGCTGGTAGGCGGCCTCCTGGTCCTGGTGGGGGTGGCCTCGTCGCGCTTCTCGGCGCGGTGGGGAATGCCCGCCCTGGTGCTGTTCGTGGTGGTGGGGATGCTGGCCGGGTCCGACGGGCTCGGGGTCATCGCGTTCGAGGACTACCACATGGCCCACGGGCTGGGGACGATGGCCCTGGCCCTGATCCTGTTCGACGGCGGGCTGCGGACCTCCGTCGCCTCCGCCCGTCCCGCCCTGGGGCCCGCCCTCTCGCTCGCCACCGTGGGCGTGCTGGTCACGGCCGGGATCGCGGGGGCCGCGGCCACCTGGGTCCTGGGGCTCCCCCCGCTCCAGGGCCTGCTGCTGGGGAGCATCGTGGCGTCCACCGACGCGGCGGCGGTGTTCGCCGTGCTCCGCTTCTCGGGGCTGCGGCTGCGCGGGCGCCTGGCGGAGACGCTGGAGGTGGAGAGCGGGTCCAACGACCCCATGGCCATCTTCCTGACCATCGGGATCCTGGAGATCCTGCTGGGGCGGATGGAGCCCGGCGCGGACCTGCTCCTGCTGTTCGTGCGGCAGATGGGGCTGGGCGCGGTGGTCGGCATCGTGGGGGGGCGCGCGACGGCGTGGGCGCTGCGGAAGATGGACCTGGCGGCGGTGGGGCTCTACCCCGTCTTCGCCACCGCCGCGGGGCTGGCCGTCTTCGGCGCCGCCGCGTCGCTGCACGGGAGCGGCTTCCTGGCCGTGTACCTGGCGGGCGTGGTGGTGGGGAACTCGCGGATCCAGTTCCGCCACGGGATCCTGCTCTTCCACGACGGGGCGGCGTGGCTGGCGCAGATCGCCATGTTCGTGATGCTGGGGCTGCTGTCCTTTCCCGCCCGCCTGGTGCAGGTGGCGCCGCCCGCGCTGGCCATCGCCGCCGTGCTGATCGTGGTCGCGCGGCCGGTCGCCGTGGCCCTGGCGCTGCTCCCCTTCCGCTTCTCCGTGCGCGAGGTGGCCTTCGTCTCGTGGGCGGGGCTCAAGGGCGCGGTCCCCATCGTGCTGGCGCTGTATCCGCTGCTCCTGGGCCTTCCGGGCGCCGAGACGCTCTTCGACGTGGTCTTCTTCGTGGTGCTGGTCTCGGCTCTGCTCCAGGGGTGGAGCCTTCCCGCGCTGGCGCGCAGGCTGGGGCTGGAGTCCGGCGCGCCCCCGGAGCCGCCGGTCACGCTGGAGCTCACCTCGCTCCGCGGCGTGCACGGCGACATCGCCGGCTACACGGTGGCCGAGGGGAGCCGGCTGGCAGGGCGCACGGTGCGCGAGCTGGCCCTGCCCACCGGCGCCGTCGTGGCGCTCATCGCGCGGGGCGAGGAGGTGGTGCCGCCGCAGGGAAGCACGCGGCTGCGGGAGGGCGACCACCTCTTCCTGGTGCTGACGCCCGAGGCGCGCCCGCTCGTCGACCGCGTGCTCTCCCCCGACGCGGCGGCGGGCCCCCTGCTGCCCGCGGCGGAGTTCCCGCTGCGGGGGGCGACCACGGTGGCGGAGCTGGAGGAGTTCTACGGGGTGCGGGTGGACGAGGACGGGGAGCGCACGCTGGAGGAGGTGGTGCGCGACCGCCTGGAGGGCGAGGTGCGCGAGGGAGCCGGGATCGTGGCCGGCGGCGTGTGCCTGCGGGTGCGGGCGATGAGCGGGGGGCGGATCGAGGAGGTGGGGCTGGCCGTGCTGGAGGACGAGGGCGGCGGCTGACCCGCCCGGTGGCGCGGCGCCCGGCGCGGCTTATCTTCCCCCGTCCCCCTGCCGCGAACCCGATACCGAACGCGCCGCCATCGATGCCGAACCTCGCCGAGGCGCTCGCCTTCTACGTCGTCTTCCTGTTCTCCACCACGCTGCACGAGGCCGCGCACGCCTGGACCGCCCTGCGGGGCGGCGACCTGACCGCGTACGAGGGCGGGCAGGTGACGCTGGACCCGCGGCCGCACATCCGCCGCGAGCCGTTCGGGATGGTGGTGCTGCCGCTGCTCACCGCGGTGCTGACGGGATGGCCGTTCGGCTTCGCCAGTGCGCCTTACAATCCCGACTGGGCGCGGCGGCACCCGCACCGCGCGGCGGTGATGTCGCTGGCCGGCCCGGGGGCGAACCTGCTGCTGATGCTGCTCGCCGCGCTGCTGATCCGCGCCGGGGTGGCCGCCGGCGTCTTCGACCCGCCGGTCTCGGCCGGCTTCTCGTCGCTGGCGGACCCCGTGTCCGGGAGCTGGGCGGGGCCGGCCACCATGCTCAGCGTGTTCTTCTCGCTGAACCTGCTGCTGGCAGTCTTCAACCTGATCCCGGTGCCCCCGCTGGACGGGAGCGGCGCCATGCCGCTGGTGCTGGGGCGCGAGCGGGGGCTGCGGTACCAGGAGTTCGTCTGGGGCAACCCGATGCTCGGGTGGTTGGGGATCTTCGTGGCCTGGCAGTTGATCCAGGTGATCTTTCCGCCCGTCTTCCGGCTGTCGCTGAGCCTCCTCTACCCCGGCGCGGCGTACGGCTGACGCGACCGGCCCGCGGGAACGCGGCCGGCGGCGCGGGCGGAGCGCCACCATCCAACGAGGAGGAGCACGGAATGGAGGAGGGACGCACCGGGGCGCTGCAGGCCCTGCTGGACTCGAACCGGCGCTGGGCGGCCGACGTCTGCGCGCGGGAGCCGGACTTCTTCGAGCGCCTGTCGCACCAGCAGGCGCCGGAGTACCTGTGGATCGGCTGCTCGGACTCGCGGGTGCCGGCCAACCAGATCGTGGGGCTGCTCCCCGGCGAGCTGTTCGTGCACCGCAACGTGGCCAACGTGGTGGTGCACACGGACCTGAACTGCCTGTCGGTGCTGCAGTTCGCCGTGGACGTGCTGAAGGTGCGCCACGTGATCGTCTGCGGGCACTACGGCTGCGGCGGCGTGCTGGCGGCGCTGCGCGAGGAGCGGCTGGGGCTGATCGACAACTGGCTGCGCCACGTGCAGGACGTGGCGGCGCGCCACCGCGCGGAGCTGGACGCGATCCCCCACGAGACCCTGCGCCACGACCGCCTCTGCGAGCTGAACGTGGCCGCCCAGGTGGCGCACGTGGGCGCCACGACCATCGTGCTGGACGCGTGGGACCGCGGCCAGCAGGTGAGCGTGCACGGGTGGATCTACCGGCTGCAGGACGGCCTGGTGCGCGACCTGGGGGTGACGCTGAGCGGCAGGCGGTCGGCGCGGGAGGCTCAGGCCGAGGAGGGCGGCTCCACGTCGTCGTAGATGCGGGCGGACCACAGGACGTCGCCGCCGGGCTGGCGCTCGTAGACGGCGACGCCGGCCTGCGGGGGCAGCGCCGTGCGGCCCCAGCGGGTGACCACGTACTCCAGGGCGCAGCGGGTCCCGTCCGCCGTCAGGGTGCAGTGGGAGAGGGGGATGCCGCCGCCGGCGCCGAAGAGGGCGCGGTAGAAGGAGCGCGCCGCCGCCCGCCCCACGTGGAAGTAGTCGCCCCCGCTGGGCTCCCGCACCACGCAGAACTCCCCGAACGCCTCCATGATCCGCTCCAGGTCCCCGGCCGCCAGCGCCTGCTGGTAGCGGGCAACCTCCGCCGGAACGACCAGGTCGTCGCGCACCGGCAGCAGCGGGCCGCGCACCCGGTGGGCCCCCGTGAGCGGCCAGAGCGAGTGGTAGACGCGCACCGCCGCGTAGCCGCCCCCCGGGGCGCGGTCCCACACGCAGCAGACGGGCAGCGCCAGCGGCCCCGCCGGCCCCTCCATCCGCAGCTCCCCCTCCGTCACCACCCGTGCGCCGTCCTCCACCCCGCCCGTGGGCGAGTACGCGGCGCCCTTCAGCCATTCGCGCGTGCGGGCCACGTGAGCCGTCAGGGCCACGTCCCCCTCCACCCTGCCGGAGCGGGGGTCGTCGATGCGCGGCGGGCCGGCGAACAGGGCGCGGACCGGCTCCGCGTCGCCCGCGGCCAGCGCGGCGAAGTACGTCTCGGCGGGATGCCCCCCGCCGGGGCGTGCCAGCACGTCCCCTTCGTCGGGCGACTCGTCCACTCCCACCCAGGTCAGCCGCTCCTCCAGGTCCTCGGCGTCGCCCTGGAAGACGTAGCCGAAGCCCAGGCCGATCCCGTACGAGGGAAGCCCCAGCGCCTCGGCCAGGTCGCGGTGGCGGGCGCTCTCGCGGGCGTAGCGGGCGCTCTTCGCGGCGGCGCGCAGCACGCGCTTGACCCCCAGGGCGGCATCGGGCGAGCCCATGGTGCGGCAGAGGACCGTCGCGTTGCCGCCCGACGCGGGCGAGGACATGGAGGTGGGGTATCCCGGCGCGGAGTCGAACTCGTCCAGCACCGCCCCGCCGCGGCAGAGCGCGTAGAGGAGCACGTCGTCGTCGTGGACGGTGACGGCCAGCACGGCGCACCCCAGCTCCTCGGACAGGTCGGCGGCCAGGCGGCGCATGGCGTCGGGGTCGTGCTCGGCGTCGGACTCGAAGACGACGGTGAAGCCGTTCTCCGCCGGGCCCACGTACGCCTCCAGCCCGCGCCCCCGCAGCACGGCGGCGACGCGCGCGGGATCGGGCCCGCGCAGCGTGAGGTTGGAGTACGAGGATCCCAAGGGGCGAGCGGCTCCAGCGACAGGGACGCAAGCGCGGGAGCCCCCGCGCCGGGCGCAATCTCGGCTCCCGCCGCCCGCCCCGCAACGGACCCCCCTTGCACGCCGCGCCCGCGCTTCCGACAATGGGCGTCCGCGGTCATTTCACCCCTCACCGGGAGGAGCAGGATGAGCACGGCAGCCGCCCCCTCGCTGGCGAAGGTCGCCTTCGCCGACCTGGAGCACGAGATCGCCACCACCCGCCGCGTCCTGGAGCGGGTTCCCGACGGCAAGTTCGGCTGGCGCCCGCACCCCAGGTCGTTCACGCTGGGCCAGCTCGCCAAACACGTGGCCACGCTGCCGTTCTGGATCACCACCACGCTCACCACCCGCGAGCTGGACCTGGCGCCCAGCGACGACCCGTCCCGGAAGAAGGCGGACACGCGCGACGAGGTGCTGGCGCTGTTCGACGAGCACGTGGCGGAGATGCGGCGCGCGGTGGACGCGGCAAGCGACGAGGACCTGTTCGTTCCCTGGACGCTGAAGGTGGGTGGGAACGAGATCTTCACGCAGCCGCGCATGGGCGTGGTGCGGGGGATGGGGATCTCGCACATGGTCCACCACCGCTCGCAGCTCGGCGTGTACCTGCGCCTGCTGGACGAGCCCGTCCCGTCGATGTACGGGCCGTCCGCGGACGAGCAGCCCGTCCACGGCTGACGAAGGGGGCTCACGCGGAGGCGCGGAGGACGCGGAGGGCGGCATCCCCGGCGTGCGCGGCGCCTTCCGGCGGGTGGTTCATGCGCAACCACACGGCAGCCGCGGGTGATTATGAGATCACCTGCGGCTACCGTTGTGTTTGCCTAGCGGAATAACGGTCCCAGACTCAGCGGTGCGGGGCCCGCTGGACGTGAAAGCCTGATATATGATCCGGGGCTCGCATCCGTTGCGCGGGGTTTGGCCCTGGGGCCTACTCGAGCATTGGCTATTAACATAAAGGAAACAGAAGGATAGTCATAAGCGCGCCGTGGGCTGATGAACTACAAACATATCTATCCCTATTTTACTGCTCTACAGCATCACTTACAGATTGCGATGACACAAGATTTGTGACATTCAGCTTCTGTTGCCCCTCCGATGCTACCGGAGCAGGACCATAGTTAGAGACTCGTCGCGTCAACGTACAGGGTCCACCTAGGACGCGACATTGCACTGAGCTGTAAGCAGAACTGAAGCCCTGCATAGTCTGACCATCCCCAATCACTTCAAAGAGAAAAGAGTTCGCGCCGATTCGCGCAGGATCCGAATGGACACCGCGAAGGTATACGAAGCGGTCCCTAATTTCTCCCTCAAGAGAGTACCGCCGCACGCGGTCGCCAGCGACGTTGTCACCTGTCGCGACGTGGATGGAAGCCCCGATCAGGCGATTGGCACGTTGCACCAACTCGATTGTAATGTCTCGCCGGTTAGAGTTGCTCATATGCTCAACTCGCCATGTCCCTCCGACCATTATTCCATGGTACACACGATCTTCATACCATGGAAGGAGGACCCTTTGGTATAGCAATCCCAGCAATAGGAGCAGCGCGCTCGCCATAACCCCGCTCACAACACCGAAAAATATTGAAGACCCGATGGGCAGTGTGTTCATGGCGCTTACCTCGCGAGGATCGTCGTAAGTGCTTCGTGACGTTGCGTTGGCAAATTAGACGGTTAGATCGGCGAGATCAATGATTTCGCAATGGCCGCCAAGCATCTTGCCCGGAGGCTGCGCCGAGCATGAGGGAAGCAGGTCCACTAAGGTCCTAGGTGGCAAATCCGGACCCTCACCATCCGATACTTCGCCGACGTGACCATTCATCCGTCGGTTCGGCGGCGGGAGCGGCGGCTACCCAACAGTTGCCGATCGTTCGTCCGTGAACCAGCCCAGATGGTGGAAACACCGCTCGAGGGCGAACAGGCCGTCGGGATGGCGTTTGGTCCACCGGCTCTCCAGCGCCTGGGTCGAGTACGGCCGCGCATAAGGCCCGGCATGGTACTGCACGACGAACTCGCCGGCGGCCGCGTCGTACTCGATGACGATCCGCGGCTCCCGCGAGGGATCGTAGTCCGGCACCTGATAGAGGAGCACCGTCCACATCGACGCGACTGGGTGCAGTCCCGCAGCGTAGCGCGAGGCCGCGATGCGGTCCACCAGCTCCTGCATGGGCCGCAAGTCCGGCCGGTACTCCTCGATGTCCGCGAAGGACTCCCGGACCTTCTCCCACCCGTGAGCGCGGTAGAGCATGCCACCTCGATGATGTGAACCACTGGACGTCCAACCAGGCTGCACCCGTTGTCCGGCTCGCAGCTCACGCCGCGCGGCCCGCGCAATGTGGCACTCTCACCACCAGAGCCGGCGGGTGCGGCGATGGGATCAGGGAAGGCCCGTCCAGGAGCGCCAGGCCAATCCCGCCTCGGAGTCGGGAAGCAGCAACGAGTCGGGTGATCGGGTGAAGGGCAGCCATTGATCGTCCTCGGGTCCTGCCAGACCGAGCGCGGAGAATCGATCCACGAAGTCGGTGAAGTCGGCCCCGAGCAGGAATCCATGCCCTTCGCCGTCCTCGCCGCTGAGGTAGACCACGGCCTGCGAGGCGAGGTCGATCGCGAACATGTCGCCGTTGGGTACCTCCTGGAACGCGAACTTCCCGTGCCAGACGCGGGCGTACTCGTCCTCCGGGTCGTTCCATGCGACGTCGATCGACTTCTGGTGGCTCGCGGTCACCTCGGGAAGCGCGGCGAGCGACCATGCCACCTCGCCGCTGACGATGCCCTCCAGTCCCGGCACGTCCGGCTTGTCGGCCAGCGTCCAGTAGACCGCGACCTCGGCCGAGTGGTGCCGGAAGAACTCACGCAGCGATGCGGGAATCCGCCGCCCGAGCCGGGCCTCGACCTCCCGGACCGCGGATTCCGACGCGAGCGGAGCCACGGTCAGCGTGAAGACGCGACCGCCGCGGTTGCGACAGCCCTGCGCCGCCTGCTGCCAGAGGGATTTCCACCGGACCATGCGATTGCCTCGACGGGGTTACGTGCTGCCGGACGGGCGCCGCGCCCTCAGCGCATTCATTAGGCGGCGGGTGCACCTAGCATGTCATTGCTCCCCACGGAATACGCCTCAGACCTCAACCGTATAGCCGATCCCATAGCGATCGAGGAACGACATGATCTCCTGATTGCGAGCTGAGTAAGAATAACCTGCAGCAGCTGCATCGATTTCGCCTCGTCCGAGGCTATTCATTCCTACAATCCTGCCACGAACATCGAAGCATGCTCCCCCACTATTACCCTCATACGAGAAGAGATTCGCTTCGCAAACCTTACGAGGGGTAGGCGAGCCGGTCAGGCGGAGGAATACGGCGTCGCCGCTGACGAATCCCGCAGAGAGCCTGCGGTGTACTTCGACCGCTGTGCTGCCTGCCTCGCCTCGACGCGTGTGAGTCGTCCGAGAGAATGGGTACCCAATACTCGCGATGGGACTACCGGCGGCGAGTTCATCAGGGCCGGCGAAGGTTGCCGCAGGTGCTCCATCGTCCGCCGGTGTCTGAACTACTGCCAAATCAAGGTCTCGATCAATCGCGATCACTTCGCCTAGGTGGGGCGCCTTCGGAACTGTGCCTGGGACGTGAATGATAATGCGGAGCGGATCGATAATCGGACGCTCTGGAGGTTCTCCTATGACCACGTGAGCACAAGTCAGGAATTGATACTTAGTGTTGATAAGGAAGCAAGAGCCGAGGTGGACTAAAGGGTGCCAGTACGTCTCTCCGTCCTCCTCCCAGTAGTCATTCGTGAAGATAGAATGGACACTACTAGATACCCGCGTGTAAGCCTGCTCCCACATGCAGAACGCTCCGGGTTTCGGTGGCGAAGGAACTGCACAACGTGACCAGCGCGCCCCTACCACCGAACTAGGCTGCACTCCGCAGCCCATCCCGCCGCACCGCGCGCCCACGCAGAGTAGCACTCTCACCAGCAGAGCGGGCGGCAACGGTATGCACGACGCTCCACCCACCCGCTGCGCAGGATACTACGCGGGTACGCCGCGACCATCAAGACAATAATGGCGGCCAGCCGACGACCCACGCCTGGCGGGAAGCCGCGTCGCCCACCGGAGCCGCCGCACCGCGCGGGCGTACCTGCACCTGCTGGAGGCGCCCGAGCGGTCCAATGTACAGGCTGACTGCGCACGTGGCCGTCATTCTGAGGTGATTCCGCCTCTGGGTCGCGGCGCGGAATGGTGAGTGGCGTCCTACGTTGCCATGACCCTCGCACATGACGAGCGGTCGGTCTCCTGCCGGATCGTGGTAGTTGCAGGCCCGGTCATGTCGCAGGACTATAGCTGACTCGTCGTGACTTATAGTTAAGCGTGGCGCGGAATAAACTGATATGCGGATAGCGAATTAGTTGCTGACGAATCGCCTCCTCCTGCTCCGCGTCGATCGCAGTGCCAAGAATCACGCCTCGCAGGTCCTCGGGGAAAAACGGGGAATCATGGTACAACTCGGCGTCTTCAAGCGACGCAGTGATCGCACGGTACTCACGCTCGTAGCTCCACTCTTCGTCTTTCACATAGTAGTACTCGTGGAAGTACTCGTTCCAGTCGATTTCCTCTTCCTCTAGGAAAGCTCTAACCCACCGGTCCAACAGAGGTAATCCGGGAGGCTCCGACCTGTACATAACCGGGCTAGCAAGAAGTGAGTTGCTGTCACGCTCGTCGCTACTTTCAAACTGCAACACTACTCCCCGGTGGTTGTCGGCGTAGTGTGCCCACATCGCAGGGGACTCCGCATCTGCCGAATAGCACAAGATGCGCAGGTGACGGACTTTCTTCAGCCACCCGCTGCGGAACTGTTCAAGGCCGAGCTCGGACGGGACCGTTAGCAAGGGGAGGTATTGCTTGATTACTTGGATCATATGGGCTCTATATGACGCGGGCTTCCCCTCGACTTCCCGCACGATGTCTAAGAGTGTGTTTAAGAATCTGTTCTGAGGGTCAATCGGCAGTTACAGTTTACTCTCATGACGAGACGAGCCTATCCGACAGACCTGAGTGATCCCGAGTGGGAGCGGATCAAGCCGCTCCTGCCGAACGCGGATCGC
>JASLAX010000038.1 GCA_030146875.1 Longimicrobiaceae bacterium | reverse complement strand
CGACGGGCGCGTGAAGGCGTCGCCGCTCGCCCGCCGCCTGGCGACGGAGGCGGGGGTGGAGATCGGCTCGCTGCAGGGGACCGGGCCCCGCGGGCGCATCGTGAAGCGCGACATCGAGGAGGCCGTCCGCGGCGGCGGCGCCCCGGCGGCCGCTCCCCAGGCGGAGCCCGCCACGGCGGCGCCCCGGGCGGAACCCCCGCAGGCGGCACCCGCCGCGGCCGCTCCGGCGGCGGCGGAGGAGGGAACGTACCGCGACGTGCCGGTGTCGCAGATGCGGAAGGCGATCGCCAAGCGGCTGGCGATGTCGGTGGGGCCGGTGCCCCACTTCTTCCTGACCATCGACGTGGACATGACCGAGGCCGCGGCCTTCCGCGCGCGCCTGAACGAGCGGCTGGCGAAGGAGAAGGACCCGGTGAAGGTCTCGCCCAACGACATGGTGGTGCGCGCCGTGGCGTCCGCGCTGCGGAAGCACCCGTTCGTGAACGCGGCGTGGCAGGGCGACACCATCCGCATGCACGAGCGCGTGCACGTGGGCGTGGCCGTGGCGATGGACGAGGGGCTCATCACCCCCGTGATCCGCGACGCCGACCGGAAGGGGCTGGGGGAGATCGCGTCCGAGATCCGCGAGCTGGCGGGGCGTGCCCGCGACCGCAAGCTGAAGCCGGAGGAGTACACCGGCTCCACCTTCTCCATCAGCAACCTGGGGATGTTCGGGATCCACGAGTTCACCGCCGTGCTCAACCCGCCCGAGGCCGCCATCCTGGCCGTGGGGGCGATCGAGGACCGCGTGGTGGCGGTGGACGGGCAGCCGGCCGTGCGCCCACGGATGAAGGTGACGCTCACCTGCGACCACCGCGTGGTCGACGGGGCCACCGGCGCCGAGTTCCTCCGGACGTTGCGGACGTACCTCGAAGACCCCATCATGATGCTGTCGTAGGACCGCGGCGCCCGCCGGGCGGCGGCTCCCCCGCCGCCGCCCGGTTCGCCGCCGCATCCTCCAGCGCGCGCCCCGGCCGCGTCCTCGCCCGGGACCCTCTCTCCGGCTCCACCGATCCGCTTCTCCGGGCGCGACCGCCCGGGACATCCCCCCTCGCGGGAAGGAAGATCCCCTATGCAGCTCATGCGACGTACGACGTTCAGGATCGCGGCCGGCGCGGCCGTTCTGGCCGCCACGGCCTCCCCCGCGGCCGCGCAGGCGCCCACGCCGCTGCGCGTGGGCCAGACGGTGAACGGCACCCTGGCCTCGGAGCCGGTGGCGAACGGGCGCGGGCGCTTCGACGTGTACTCCTTCTCCGGCCGCGAGGGCAAGAGCTACATCCTCACCATGCGGTCCGGCGCGTTCGACTCGTTCCTCACGGTGGGCCGCACCGTGGCGGGGATCACCGACGTGGTGAAGACCGACGACGACAGCGGCGGCGAGAGCAACGCGCGCCTGCGGGTCAAGCTCCCCGCCACCGGCACCTTCCTGGTGGTGGCGCAGTCGCTCGCCGCCGACGGCGCGGGCGCCTACACGCTGCAGCTCGACACCGCGCCCACGCCGGTGGTGCGGCCCCCGCGCGACGTGCAGGTGGGGCAGACGGTGACGGGCACGCTGGAGGAGACGGACGCGCTGCTGGAGGAGGACGACACCTTCTACGACCTCTACACCATCAACGCGCGGGCGGGGCAGCGGCTCAGCATCACCATGAGCTCGGACGACTTCGACACGTACCTGGCGTTCGGGAAGATGAACGGCGCCGAGTTCGAGGCGTCGGAGACGGACGACGACGGCGCCGGCGAGGGCACCAACTCGCGCATTCGCGTCACCATCGCCGAGGCGGGGCGCTACGTGATCCGCGCCAACTCGTTGGGCTCCGCCACGGGCTCGTACACGCTCCGGGTGGAGGAGCGCCCCGCGCCCGCCCCCGCGCGCCCGGTCGCCATCTCCGCGGGCGCCGCGGTGAGCGGCGAGCTCGCCGAGAGCGACGCGCAGCTCGACGACGAGTCGTTCTACGACCTGTACATCTACCGCGGACGCGCCGGCGAGAAGCTCACCATCACCATGCGCTCCGAGGCGTTCGACACCTTCGTGGCCTTCGGCCGCATGGTGAACGGCGAGTTCCAGGAGATCGAGACGGGCGACGACGGCGCCGACGGCACGAACACCAAGCTCGAGGTGACGTTGGACGCCGACGGCGAGTACGCCATCCGCGCCAACTCGCTGGGCGGGAACGCCACCGGGGCGTACACGATCCAGGTGGAGACGTCGCGCGCGCGGTAAACCCCCTCCGACGGCGTCGAGACGCAGGGACGCGGCCCCGGGAGATCCTTCCCGGGGCCGCGGCCGTTCCGGTCCGTGGCGATCCTCCCGGCCCACGCGGGGTATGCAGCGGCCATGCGCGCGCACCTCCGCTCCGTCGCCCCGGCCCTCGCGGTCCTCCTGCTCCCCGTGCCCGTTCCCGGCGCCGTGCCGTCCTCCCCTGCCCCGCCGCCGCGGGCGGAGATCACCCTCTTCGCCCCCGCGTCCGGCGTCGTGGCCCCCGGCGGCCGCGCCGCGTCGGCGCTGCGCTTCCACAACGCGGACGGCGAGCCGCGGCGCTTCTGGGTGGGGTGCAGCGTGCGCGACCCGCGGGGCGAGTGGCACGACGTGCCCGCGAGGGCGCTGGAGGTGGGCGGCGGCACGGAGTCGGGCCGCGTCGGCCTCTCCTGGCGGGTACCGGCGGACGCGGTGCCCGGCGCCTACCGCGTGGTGATGGCGGTCTGGGACGCGCCGCCGGAGTCCGGCCGCGCCGCCCGCCTGGCCTCGGCCGAGCGCGACGCGGCGTTCGTCGTCTCCGCCTCGGAGGCCGCGCCCTCCGAGGCGCGCGGGTGGACGGCGGCGGACCACGCGCTGGGGCGCGGGCGCTTCCAGCCGGTCAACGTCGCGCGGCGCGGCGGCGTCACCCTCCTCCGTCTCCCCGCAGGGCGGCACGACGGGGCGGAGATCTCGTCCCCCGCGCGCTACCGGACCGGGAGCTTCCGGGTGCGGATGCGCACGGCGGACGCGCCGGGCTCCATCTCCGCCTTCTTCCTGTACGAGGGCGAGCCCGGCGACGCGAACGACGAGGTGGACGTGGAGGTGGTGAACGACGGCTCCCGGCGCGTCCTCCTCTCCACCTGGGTGGACGGGCGGCTGACGCACGGCGAGGAGCGCGTGCTGCCCTTCGACCCGCGCGCCGCCTTCCACGAGTACCGCATCGACCTGCTCCCCTCCGCCGTGCGCTTCCTGGTGGACGGCGAGCTCCTGGCGGCGTGGACGTCGGGCCTGCCCGCTCGGCCCATGCGGGTGATGGCGAGCGCGTGGTGGCCGCGGTGGCTGGACGCCCCGGCGCCGCGCCGGACGGTGCACACCGCAATCGAGGGGCTGGAGGCGCGGGGACGCTGACCGCCGGGCGCGCCTCGCTCCGCCGGGTGCGAGAAGGGATCTTCTCGGAGAAGGAGGCTCGACGTAGATGCGCCTGCTCGCATACGCGATCCTGGTGGCGATGTGGACGAGCGCGATCGTGGCGTTCCCCTGGCTGCCGCGCCACGTCCCCACCCACTGGGGCATCGACGGGCACGCAGACGGCTGGATGCCGCGCTTCCCCGGCGCCTTCATCGCCCCGCTCGCCGCCACGGCGGTGTTCGTGCTGCGGATGGTGGCGCCGAAGACGAACCCGCGCCCGGGGCCACGCGGGCAGGGCTCCCCGCTCCGCCGGCGGGACCTGGACCTGGCGACGGCGCTGCTCGTGGGCTTCCTGGCCGCGCTCCAGTCGCTCACCCTGGCAGCGGCGCTGGGGTGGCCGGTGGACGTGGTGAACGGGATCCTGGTGGCGCTCGGCTTCCTGCTGATGGGGCTGGGGAGCTGGTTCCCGCGCCTGCGCCCCAACGGGTGGGTGGGCGTCCGCACGCCGTGGACGCTGACCAGCGAGCGCGTGTGGCGCGCCACGCACCGCGCCGGCGGCCGCGTCTTCGTGGGCGCGGGATTCCTGGTCCTGGCCGCCGCCTTCCTTCCCCGCGGCGCGCAGTGGATCGTGGCGCTGGTCGCCATCGGCGGCGCGGCGCTCTTCGGCGTCGTCTACTCGTATCTCGCGTGGAAGAAGGAGCGGGCGGGAGCCTGATCTGCCGGACTCCGCAGGGGAACGTCTCGTGCGGCCGGGGACGAGGAAGGGGGAGAGGGCGCGGAGCTCGAAAAGAGGGTTCGCGGAGTTCGCGGTAACCACGCCCCGTTCTCCTCCGCGAACTCCCTGTACTCCATGAACTCCGCGCCCCACTCGCGTCCCAGCGGAACGAGACGAAAGGCGGGATCGGAACGGATGGCGCGGAGGGTGTCACGCCCGAAGGCCGCCGCGCGTTTGAATGCCGGACGAAGGACGAAGACCCAACCGACGGATCGCGGAGGGATGGATGAGGACGAGCTGGATCGGAGCGGCGGGGCTGATGGTGGCGGGGGCGGCGGCGTGCGGCAGCCCGGTGGACGGGCTTCGGAGCGGGCCGCCGGGCGGCGAGGCGATCTCGTACTCCGCGCGGACGGTGCTGCTGGAGTCATACCCGGTGCAGATCCGCACCTGGGTCGATGTCCGCAACGACGCCTCCACCCCGCAGACCGTCGAGTTCCCCGACGGCTGCGTGGTGGTGATCCGCGCGTACCGGGACGCCGCCCGCACCGGCGCGCCCGCGTGGGACCAGTTCCGCCGCGTGGGCTGCAGAATGGCCATCGTCCCCGTGACGGTGCAGCCGGGCGAGACCGAGCAGATCGGCGCGCCGACGGTGAGCGCGCGCGACGTGCTGGGCGACTCGGTGCCCGACGGGCGCTACTGGCTGTCGGCCGTGATCCGGCCCGGCGGCGAGCGCCTGGAGCTTCCCGCCGGGCAGGCGGACCTGGCCGTCCCGCGCTGACGCCAGGGGTCGTCGGCGGGCGCGCGGGGGCCCGGCCGGGGATCGGCCGGGCCCCCGCGCGTTGGGGCCGGGGGCTGTGCATCTCCCTGCGGCGCGTTAGATTGGCGGCCGGAAAACGCCGCAACGGGCGCCCTCTGGCGGCGCCCCTCCCCGAACCCGCGCGAACATGGCTGGCCCCGAGTTCATCTACGTAATGAAGGAGCTCCGGAAGGTCGTCCCGCCCAACCGGGAGATCCTGAAGGGGATCTGGCTCTCGTTCTATCCCGGTGCCAAGATCGGCGTGGTGGGCGCCAACGGCTCCGGCAAGTCGTCCCTGCTGCGCATCATGGCCGGGGTGGACAAGGACTTCAATGGCGAGGCGTGGGCGGCCGAGGGCACCCGCGTGGGCTACCTGCCGCAGGAGCCCGAGCTGGACCCCGCCCTTGACGTGCGCGGCAACGTGGAGGAGGCCGTGCGCCACCAGCGCGACCTGCTCAAGCGGTTCGACGAGATCAACATGCAGTTCGCCGAGCCGATGGACGACGACGCCATGACGGCGCTGATCGACGAGCAGGCGCGCGTGCAGGACGCCATCGACGCCGGCAACCTGTGGGAGCTCGACCGCAAGATCGAGATCGCCATGGACGCCCTGCGCCTTCCCCCGCCCGACGCCCCGGTCGAGAACCTGTCCGGCGGCGAGAAGCGGCGGGTGGCGCTGTGCCGCGTGCTGCTGGAGGAGCCCGACCTGCTGCTGCTGGACGAGCCCACCAACCACCTGGACGCCGAGTCGGTGGCCTGGCTGGAGCACCACCTGGCCGAGTTCAAGGGCACCATCGTGGCCATCACCCACGACCGGTACTTCCTGGACAACGTGGCCCAGTGGATCCTGGAGCTGGACCGCGGCGAGGGGATTCCCTGGAAGGGGAACTACTCCTCGTGGCTGGAGCAGAAGCAGGAGCGCATGCGCCGCGAGGAGAAGCAGTCCTCGGCCCGGCAGCGCACCCTGGAGCGCGAGCTGGAGTGGGTCCGGCTGGCCCCGCGCGCCCGGCAGGCCAAGAGCAAGGCGCGCATCTCCTCGTACGAGCAGCTCCTGAACGAGGACCCCCGCGACAAGCTCTCCCGCGCCGAGATCGTGATCCCCAACGGCCCCCGCCTGGGCGACGAGGTGGTGATCGCGGACCGCCTGACCAAGGGCTTCGGCGACCGCCTGCTGATCGAGGGGCTGGACTTCCGCCTTCCCCGCGGCGGGATCGTGGGCGTGGTGGGGCCGAACGGCGCGGGCAAGACGACGCTCTTCCGCATGATCACCAAGCAGGAGACGCCCGACGGCGGCGCGCTGAAGGTGGGCTCCACGGTGGAGCTGGCCTACGTGGACCAGAGCCGCGACACGCTGGACGGCGAGAAGACGGCGTACCAGGAGATCTCCGGCGGGCAGGACATCATCAAGCTGGGCCGGGGCGAGGTGAACGCGCGCGCCTACTGCTCGTGGTTCGGCTTCAAGGGCAGCGACCAGCAGAAGCAGGTGAAGTTCCTCTCCGGCGGCGAGCGCAACCGGGTGCACCTGGCCAAGGTGCTGCAGAAGGGCGGCAACCTGATCCTGCTGGACGAGCCGTCCAACGACCTGGACGTGGACACCCTGCGGGCGCTGGAGGACGCGCTGCTGGAGTTCGCCGGGTGCGCGGTGGTCATCAGCCACGACCGGTGGTTCCTGGACCGCATCGCCACGCACATCCTGGCCTTCGAGGGCGAGAGCCGGGTGGTGTGGTACGAGGGCAACTACCAGGAGTACGAGGCCGACCGCAAGCGCCGCCTGGGTGCCGAGGCCGACCAGCCGCACCGCATCAAGTATCGCAAGCTGGTGCGGGCGTAGATTTGCAGCACGAGGAGGGGAGCGGGGTTCCGCTCCCCTCCTCCGCAGGTCCCTCCCTCCCCATCGCACGAGTCCTTGCCGATGCTCGATCCCAGACAAGCCGACGCGAACTAGAGGTCCTTCCCTCCGTTCGAGGAATGGGCGCGCTGCCGCGTGGACCCCGTTCGCTGGGACCGCTACGGCGACATCCGCCGCCCCTGCTTCCGCTCTCCTCCTACCGAGTGGGGGGCCGCCTCCCGAGCCCGTCGTGGAAATGCAGCAGCCTGGCAGGACCCACCCTCTCAGCGCCAGTCAGGATCAGGGCAGTTCGTCAACGCGGTAGACGTCGACGCCGTCCGCTCCTTCCGCCTCTCCCGACTGCCTCTCCACACGGACCGCGAGGTACGGCAACGATACGGCGATTCGCCGCACGCGGTCGCGGACAGTCAGCGTGCGCATGAACGTGCCGTCGGCCGCGAAAAGATCCAGCTGAGTCTCGCCGTGCGCTCCGCGTTGGGTGGCGATCCAGAGCCTACCGGAGGCGTCCACCGCGAAGGAGTGCATCAGGAAGAACGGCTTGGCCTGCCCGCGCGCTCCTTTAAGGAGTTCCGCAGAGGGCGGTAGTCCCGCGGTCTCGAAGATGCGTTTCAGCTTTTCCTCCGATTCTGCGGCCTCGCGCGCGGAGGGCTGTTCCCGCTCCACGTCCGTGCGGCCGAAACTCTGCCGGACGTGACCGGTCGCGGCGTCGAAAGCAAAGATGCGATACGTCTCTCCCTTGGCGATCAGCACGCGTCCGTCCGGGGCAAATGCCGCCGTGACGAACGGCTGGAGACCCGTGCTGGCGAGCTCGGGCGGTCTGGCGGCAAGGTCTGGCGCCCGTTCGAAAGGACGGTAGAGCTCCTCCGCCTGTCCGGTGGTCACGTCGATGCGGCCCACCACGGGATGCACACCCTCGATCCAGATCAGCAGCACCTGTTTGCCGTCCCAGTTCAGCATCTGAAGCGGTATGCCGGGGATGGGATGCGTGGAGGCGAGCCGGTGAGCCGCGTCAAGGTGCGAGAGGCGGCTGAGCCCGGCATCCGTCACCACGATGCTCCCGTCTTCTCCCACGGCGGCTCCGTGCGGAAGGACATACTCGCCGGGGCCCGCGCCCTTCTTTCCAAACCGGTGTACCTCTTCTCCCTCGCGGGAGTATACGATCACCTGGGCGGCGTCGGCGTCGGACAGCAGGAGCCGTCCGCGCGCATCCATTGCGAACAGGTCACCCGCGCGATACTCCAGCGCGGTGAAGGCGGGGGAAGAGGGCAGCGGCGTCAGGCGATCGAAGGATGAGCCGCGCCCAGCGCCAGAGTCCGCAGCACACGCGGCACAGAGGCTGGCAGCTGCGGCCACGGCGGCGGGCAGGCGTGCAGACGACGGCATCATCATGACCTAACTGGGTCCAGGGAAATTGGCGAGTGAGGGCCTGCCGTTGGCAGCGCAGCGTCGTGTACTACATGGCGGCGACTACTACTGGAGACTGCAGCCGTAGAGGCAGCCGGCGAGCATGCCGGCGCAGAACTCGGCGTCTCCCCCGAGGCTTCCGCAGCCCAGTGCCGCGGTGGTGCAGCCGATTTTGCAGAGGCCTGTGCTCTTATCCACCAGGTCCTCAGCAGCACGGGCGGAGTTGGCAGAGCCCGCAACGCACATCGCTCCGGCAAGGGCGAGCGCAGCGAAACGCAGATGTGTACGCATGAATTCTCCTTGGCTGTGAAAAGGTTAGACTGGCATCTTGCAACCGATCATGCACCCCGTGGCGAAGCCGGCGCAGAACTTCTCGCTGCCGCCGCTCGAGTAGCAGTTGGTGGTAGCAAGGGTACAGGCCGCTAGACACGCCTTATCAGCCACATCCTCTTGGGCGTGTGCAGGGCGCTGGGTGGCCCCCGAGGCGGCGAACACGATCAAGGCGACTACGAACCTGCGGAACGGACGTGTCATGTGAAGCTCCGTTGAATGGTTCGGAAGGGGGGCGGATCCTCACTCGCCAGAGGAACGATCCGATGCAGGTTGGGAGAGGACGCGCCGCGTCGCACGGCCGACTAGAAGAAGCGTGTCACGGAATCGGTGGCGGCCAATGACAGGAGGCCGGGATGGTGCAGCAGCACGTTGCCGGCCGCGCCCACGGCAAGGGTCGTGGGGACAACGGTCGTCTGCAGCCGCTCCGCAGCGGCAGCATCCATCTGGACGACGCGGAACCCGGCACCGAGGTATCCCTTCGGGCCCGCTGTGAGCGGCTCCGTTGTGACGCCGGTCACAACCCACCCAGCGGCCTGGGCTCGGGTGGCGAGGTCCACCCACGCCGGCCGCTGCTGGGCACAAACGGGGCAGTCGGTCCGGAAGAAGAGCACCAGGTGACCCACCTCCCCGCCGTCCCTCATCAGGAGGGCGCGCCTGCCGCCGTCCTCCGCCACCTCCACGGCTGGAACGCGGCTGTCCCACTCCAGCGCGGGCGGCCGCGCCGGGGACTGCGGTTGCTCCCCGTCGCGGCGGGCGTCGAAGAACAGCACGGTAGCCGCGACCAGCAGTGCTACGGTGGCCCCGTCAAGAATGCGTGACCACAAGGCGGCGCGTCGAGATTGCATCGAATTCCTCGGGTTTTGTGTTGTTGATCGCCGCTCGAGAGCACGCAGGGGGCACTCGCGCCTGGGAACTACGTCTAAGAGTGTGTTTAAGAATCTGTTCTGAGGGTCAATCGGCAGTTACAGTTTACTCTCATGACGAGACGAGCCTATCCGACAGACCTGAGTGATCCCGAGTGGGAGCGGATCAAGCCGCTCCTGCCGAACGCGGATCGC
>JASLAX010000026.1 GCA_030146875.1 Longimicrobiaceae bacterium | reverse complement strand
CCGCCTCGCCCACCCGCGCCATCCGGGCGACGGCGCCGCCGGCCCCGTCCAGGTCGCTCGCCTCGCGGTACAGGGCCAGGGCGCGCTCGCGCTCCCCCAGCTTGCGGGCGATGCGGCCCGCGTGCAGCGCCGCGGTCGCGTCCCCCGGCGCCAGCGCGCGCGCGAAGGCGATGGCCGCCTCCGCCTCGGGGAGCCGGTGCGTGCGCTCCAGGGCGCAGGCGTACCCGGCGGCCAGCACGGCCAGGCGCGCGTCGCCCTCCCCCGACCCGGGGTGCAGCAGCAGGCGCCGCAGCAGCGAGCGCTCGGCGCCGTCGGTCACCGCGCCCACCTCGGCCTCGGCGCGGCGCAGGGCGAACCCGGCCTCCTGCGCCCCCGCCGACACCCGCTCCAGCGCCCACAGGACCAGGGCGCCCGCGGACGCGCGGCGCGCGCGCTCTCCCCGCTCGGTCTCGGAGATCCGGCGGAAGGTGCCGTGGACGTCTGCGGCGGTCTGCGGGGGAGGGGCCAAGTGGTCTCCCAGGGGATTGAGAACGGTTCTCATTCCAATATAATGACCTCAGCCCCGCCGGTCAAACTCCCCCGACGCGCGGAGGGGGCGTCCGCCGTGGACGCCCCCTCCGTGCTGGCGCGGCGGGTGCCGCGCGTGCAATCTATGGCGTGCCGCCCTACGGGCGCGGGCGAGCCTCGCCCCCGGGCTTGTACGTGGCGCACGCGGCCCCCTGCGGCCCCACGCGGACCTCGATCTGGCCGGCGTGGCACTCCTCGTTCTGGTTGTGCACGCAGTCGCGGACCGTGCAAGCGGCCACCACCGAAGTCTCCGGGGCCCGGTTCTCCATGGGATTCGCCATCGCACTCCTCCTTTGCGTTCGGGTTGGCGTCTGCCGTTCAGAGTAGCAAGATGGGGGCCACGCTGCGGGAACGCAAATACCCCTTCCACATAGACTTGCGAATCATTCTCAACGCGTGTCTTACGTCGTCTGCCCACGCGGAATCCTTCTTGCGCCCCTCCCATTCCGGGGAGTCCCCCACGCACCCTCCGCCGATGCCCATGTCCGGAACCTACGATCCCGTCCTGGTGACCGCCTCCGTGCTGATCGCCGTGCTCGCCGCCTTCGTGGCGGTGGCGATGGCGGCCCGCGTGACCTCGGCGAGCGGGCGCTTCCGCGCCGCCTGGCTGGCCGCCGGGAGCGTGGCCATGGGCATCGGCATCTGGGGCATGCACTTCGTGGGGATGCTCGCGTTCCGGCTCCCCGTTCCCGTGGCCTACCACGGCGGCATTGTCATCCTCTCGGCGCTGGTGCCGGTGCTGGCGGCGGCGCTCGCGCTGTACGTGGCGAGCCGGCGCGTGCCCGGGCGCTCGCGCACCGCCGGCGCCGCGCTCCTGATGGGGGCGGCCATCGCGGGGATGCACTACCTGGGGATGGCGGCCATGCGCGTGCCGGCGCGCAGCTCCCACGACCCGTGGCTCGTCGCCGCCTCCCTGGCCATCGCCGTGGGGGCCTCGTGGGCGGCGCTGGGGCAGGCGGTGCGCTTCCGCGACGACGAGCCCGGCCGGCGCGGCGGCGCCAAGCTGGTGTCCGCGCTGCTGCTGGGCGGCGGCATCGCGGGGATGCACTACACGGCCATGGCCGCGGCCCGCTTCGACGTGCGGGGATCGGCGCTGTTCGTGCCGGGCGACTACCTGCTGCAGACGAACGGGCTGGCCACCGCGGTCACGGTGGCGACGCTCGCCGTGCTCCTGGTCGCGCTGCTGGGCACGCTGGTGGACCGCCGCATGCGGGCCCGCTCGGCGGAGACGGAGGCGCTGCGGCGCAGCGAGGACCGCTTCCGCTCGCTGGTGACCGCGACCACGCAGGTCATCTGGACGGCGGACGCCACGGGCCAGGTGACGGAGGAGCAGCCGGACTGGGGCGCCTTCACCGGCACGCCGTTCCACGAGTACCGCGGGAGCGGCTGGCTGCGCTCGCTGCACCCCGCCGACCGCGAGAGCGCCGCGGAGGCGTGGCGCGAGGCGGTGGAGGAACGCCGGACGTGGGAGATCGAGTACCGCGTGCGGCGCCACGACGGCGAGTGGCGGCGGATGGAGGCGCGGGCGGTGCCCGTGCTGGAGCCCGACGGCCGCCTGCGCGAGTGGGTGCGGGCGGAGACGGACGTCACCGAGCGCCGGCGCGACGCCGCGGCCCGCGAGTTCCTCTCCGAGGCCAGCCGGGTGCTGGCGTCGTCGCTCGACTACGAGACCACGCTCTCCACCGTGGCGTGGCTGGCGGTGCCGGACCTGGCCGACTGGTGCGCGGTGGACGTGCTGGACCAGGAGGGGCGGGTGCGGCGCGTGGCGGTGGCGCACCAGGACCCGGAGAAGATCCGCTCGGTGCAGGAGCTGGAGGAGCGCTACCCCACCGACCCCGACTCGCCGCACGGGGTTCCGCACGTGCTGCGCACCGGCGACACGCAGGTGATGGAGGAGATCCCCGACGAGCTGCTGGTGGCCGCGGCGAAGGACGAGGAGCACCTGCGCCTGATCCGCGAGCTGGGGCTGCGCTCCTACGTGGCGGTGCCCCTGGTGGCGCGCGGGCGGGTGCTGGGGGCGCTGAGCATGGTGTCGGCCGAGTCGGGCCGGCGCTACGACGAGCGCGACCGCGCCCTGGCCGAGGAGCTGGCCCGCCGCGCCGCGGTGGCGGTGGACAACGCCCGCCTCTTCCACGAGACCGAGGAGTCGCGCGAGCAGCTGGAGCAGCAGGCGGGAGAGCTGCAGGAGGCGCAGGCCGAGATGGAGCTGGCCCACGACGAGCTGCTGCGCGCCAACGAGGAGCTGCTGACCCGCACGGAGGAGGCGGAGCGCGCCCGCGCCGCGGCCGACGAGGCGAACGAGGCCAAGTCGGCGTTCCTGGCCACCATGTCGCACGAGCTGCGCACCCCGCTCAACGCCATCGGCGGCTACGCGCAGCTCCTGGAGCTGGGCATCCACGGCCCCCTGACCGAGGCGCAGCGCGAGAGCCTGGAGCGCATCCGCCGCAACCAGGCGCACCTGCTGGGGCTGATCAACGACGTGCTGAACTTCGCCAAGGTCGAGGCGGGGCAGGTGCGCTACGAGATCGACGACGTGCCGCTGGACGAGACGCTGGCGGCGGTCGAAGCCCTGATCGGCCCGCAGCTCGCCAGCCGCCGCCTGCGCTACACCTACCGCCGCGGCGACCCGCGCGAGACGGTGCGCGCCGACCGCGAGCGGCTGGAGCAGGTGGTGCTGAACCTGTTGACCAACGCGGTGAAGTTCACCGAGCCGGGCGGAGAGGTGCGGATGGAGTGGGAGGCCGACGGCGCCCGCACCGCCATCCGCGTGCGCGACACCGGCCGCGGGATCCCCCCGGAGAAGCTGCAGGCCATCTTCGAGCCCTTCGTGCAGGTGGACCCGGCGCTCACCCGCTCGGCCGAGGGCACCGGCCTGGGCCTGGCGATCTCGCGCGACCTGGCCCGCGCCATGGGCGGCGACCTGACGGTGCAGAGCGAGCCCGACCGCGGCTCCACCTTCACCTTCACCCTGCCCCGCTGCGAGCCTCGCGCCGACGCGGCCCCGGCCCGGGAGCGGGAGCCGGCGGCGTAGCGCGACGGCGCGCGGGGAGGGAGGCGCGACCGTCAGGCCTGCCGGGGAAGCCCGTCCTGGTCGGACACGTACCAGGCGTGGACCCGCTCCCGGGCGAGCGCGTCGCGGCTCGCCGCCGCCGCCTCGGGGGTGCTGAAGAGCACGTGCACGTCCGTCACCGGGGGCGCGCCCCTCCCCCGCAGGCCGGCGAGCTTCGCCACCGCCTTCGCGTCCAGCGGCGCGGGGGGGTCCACGTGGCGCGTCACCCAGAACCCGCCGTCCGCCGGGTCCAGGTGCCCCCGCACGCCGTCCACCGTCGTCACCGCCGCGGGAATCGTCGGCGGGCCCGCCTCCGCCGCCGGCGCGGGGGCGGCGGGCGGCG
>JASLAX010000200.1 GCA_030146875.1 Longimicrobiaceae bacterium | reverse complement strand
CCCGCATCGCGGCGGCGCACGCGGAGGCGCCGGCGGGGGCGCGCGGGGAGCTGCTGGGGACGCTGGACGCCCTCTCGCTCTGGCTGCGCGACCTGATGGCCGTGGCCGCCGGCGCCCCGGAGCAGGCGGAGCACGCGGGCGACGTGCGCGCCCTCGCCGCGCTGGCCGAGAAGCGCCGCATCCCCCCGCTGGGCGTGGCCGCCGCGCTGATGCGGGTGGAGGAGGCGCGGGAGCTGGCGGAGGGCAACGTGAACCCCCAGCTCATCGTGGCCGCCCTGCTCCGGGGGATGCGCGCCGACCTGCTGGGGGCGGCGTGAGGGACGGCGGCGGCCCGGGCGGCTTCGGGGCCAGCGGCTCCGACGGCGGCGCGCCGGAGGGCGGCGGCTTCACCCACCTGGACGCGGACGGGCGCCCGCGGATGGTGGACGTGGGCGGCAAGGAGCCGACCCGCCGCGTCGCCGTGGCGGAAGGAGAGATCCGCGCCTCGGCGGCCACCGTGCGGGCCATCGTCGAGGGCCGCACGCCCAAGGGCGGCGTGCTGGCCGTCGCCCAGCTCGCGGGGATCATGGGGGCCAAGCGGACGGCGGACCTGGTCCCCCTCTGCCACCCCCTTCCCCTGACGTCGGTCGAGGTGGAGCTGGAGCCGGACGAGGCGCTCCCCGGCGTCCGGGCGAGGGCCACCGCGCGGGTGGAGGGGCGCACCGGGGTGGAGATGGAGGCGCTGACGGCGGTGACCGTCGCGCTGCTCACGGTGTACGACATGTGCAAGGCGATGGACCGCGGGATGACCATCGGTGGGGTTCGGCTGGTGCGGAAGGAAGGGGGCCGGAGCGGTACCTGGACCGCGTCGGAGGATGGCTGACGACCGGCACGGGGATTGCTCCCCTGAGGGCCCGACCTATTACCCGGAGGCCGTATGCAGTCCCTTCTCCTCAAGCTGCAGGCCGACGTGGAAGCGCGGAAGCGCCCGCGGAGCGAGTGGCTCCCCTCCCTGAGAGGGGCACTCCTTGCCGTGTTTGGGCTTCTCCTCGCCTTCCAGCTCGGCACGCGCGCCGGCACGCCCGACGCATGGGCGGACCCGGCGGACTGGAGGGCCCGCTTCCTGGCGCACGACCGCTCGTTCGCGAGCACCCGTGGCGAGATCGACCTTCAGCGGGCGTACATCGAGCGGCTGGAGCGCATCTACAAGCACTCCGCGAAGTACCACATCAGCGCGGACCTGGCGGCGGCGATCGAGGACATCGCCCTGTCGGAGCGCCTGGACCCGAAGCTCGCCTTCGAGCTGGTGCGGGTGGAGAGCGAGTTCAACGCGCGCGCGGTGAGCCCGGTGGGCGCCGTGGGGTACACCCAGCTCATGCCGTCTACGGCGCGGCTGCTCGCCCCCGGCGTCACGCGGCAGAAGATGTTCGACCGCGAGACGAACCTGCGCCTGGGCTTCCGCTTCCTGCGCTCCATGATCGTGAAGTACGACGGGGACGTGCGCCTGGCGCTGCTGGCCTACAACCGCGGCCCCGAGCGCGTGGACTCGCTGCTCAGGCAGGGCGTGGACCCCGAGAACGGGTACGCGAAGCGGATCCTGGGGAAGTGAGGCACGCGAGGTACGAAGGGCTGGGGCGGCGCCTCCCCGAAGATTTGTCGAGGCGCTCCGCAACACCCTCCGGGGTATTCGTCCGGAGCTGAGCGGCTCTCCGCTCCTTCCGCGCCCGGTCTCCTTCGAGACGAAGAGGCCGCCTCCGCATCGCGCGGGGGCGGCCTCTTGCTTCGTCCTCCACATCCATGAACGGCGGGGCTGACAAGAAACAAACCCGGGAAGTGGCCGTCCGACCGTGCCCGTTTCATCGTGTTAGCGGCGGTTGAAAATTACCCACTTCTGGCGGACGAAAATGTCCCACTCCGACGCAGGTCCGGGCTGGGCGGCGCCGCACCAAGCGCGCTGAGGCGGTAGGCGCCGACCCAGCCGATCTTCCCTACCTTGGCGACTCCCCCCCACGGCGGAGGCGCCCTTGATCGGACTGGAGACACGCATGCTGCTCAGACACTACCTCGCACAGGGGCTATCCCACACGGCGCTCGCCCGGCAGTTGGGGATCAGCCGCCGCACGATCCAGCGGTGGATCGCGGCAGGCGATCTGGAGCGGGACCTCACCGCACCGCCGCAGTACGGCCCCCGCCCTCGCGCGCTCACCCGGCTGGACCCGTACCGGTCGATCCTCCAGGCTCGCCTGCGGGATTACCCCGCGCTCTCGGCGGTGCGGCTGCTGGAGGAGATCCGCGCGGCCGGCTACACGGGCGGCTACTCGCAGCTTCGCGACTACGTGCGCGCCATCCGCCCGCGCCCTGCCCCGGAGCCGGTGGTGCGCTTCGAGACCGCGCCGGCGGAGCAGGGGCAGGTCGACTTCGCCACCTTCCGCTTCCCCTGGGGGACCCGGCACGCGCTGGTGGTGGTGCTCGGCTACTCGCGGCTGATGTGGCTGCGCTTCTACGAGCGGCAGGACATGCGCACCCTCTTCCAGGGGCTGGAGGAGGCCTTCGCCTTCTTCGGCGGTGTGCCGAAGGAGCTGCTCTTCGACCAGATGCGCTCGGTCATCACCCGGGACCTGCGCCTGCTGGGCGGACAGTTCGTGCTCAACGAGGAGTTCCTCCGCTTCGCCGCCCACTGGGGCTTCCGCCCCCGCGCCTGCCGCCCCTACCGGGCGAAGACCAAGGGCAAGGTGGAGCGGCCCATCCGCTACGTGCGGGAGAACTTCGTCTACGGGCGAGACCTCCTGGACGACGTCCACCTGGATGCGGAGCGCGAGCGCTGGCTCACCGGCACCGCCAACGTGCGCGTCCACGCCACCACCAGGGAGCGTCCGGTGGAGCGCTTCGCCGACGAGCGCGACCTGCTCCTGCCGCTGGCCGCCCAACCCTACCGCTCGCTCGTCCTGCTCCCCCCCACCCGGCCGGAGTCGCTGGCCGTGGCCATCGCCCCGCCGGAGCGGATCGAGGTGGAGCGGCGTCCCCTGGCGCAGTACGCCCGGCTCGCGGCGGGTGCCGCGTGAGGGCCGCGCCGCTCTCGCGCCGCGACCGGCTCCGGGCACAGCTGGCCGACCTGAAGATGCCCGGCGCGCTGGAGGCGCTGGACGAGGTCCTCTCCGGGGTCGACGCCGGCGCCCTCACCGCCGCCGAGGCGATCGAGCGGGTGCTGGGCGCGCAGATCGCCCTGCGCAACGCGCGCCGCCTGGAGGCGGCCATGCGCAGCAGCCGGCTGCCGGCAGTGAAGACGCTGGAGGGCTTCGACTTCGCCTTCCAGCCCAGTGTCAAGCGGGAGCAGATCGAGAGCCTGCACGAGCTCGGCTTCGTGGAGCGGAAGGAGAACGTCGTCTTCCTCGGCCCGCCGGGCGTGGGCAAGAGCCACCTGGCCATCTCGCTCGCCATCGCCGCCGCCCAGAGCGGAAGACGTGTCTACTACGGCAGCCTGGCCGAGCTCATCCGCTCCCTGGAGGAGGCGCAGGCCGCCGGCAAGCTCGTGCCGCGCCTGAAGACGCTGACCTATCCCTCGCTCCTGGTGGTGGACGAGATCGGCTACCTCCCCATCACGCGCACCGGCGCCATGCTCTTCTTCCAGCTCATGAGCCGGCGCTACGAGCGAGCCTCCACCGTGCTCACCAGCAACAAGGGCTTCGAGGAGTGGGGCGAGGTCTTCGGCGACGAGGTCATGGCCGCGGCGCTGATCGACCGTCTGCTGCACCACTGCCACATCGTCAACATCCGCGGCAACAGCTTCCGCGTACGCCACCACCAGGCCCTACGGCAGGCTCCGGAGCAGGAAAGGTCTCGGGGCTCCGCCCCGACTCCCCCGCGGTAGGGCCACCTCAACCACGCTGAACCACGACGTCCTCAGGGGCTCGTCACCCCCACTGCGGAGTGCGACATTTTCGATCGCCGGATGTGCGACATTTTCGATCGCCATTGACACATCGCCCCTAGGGTCGGCGCAGCCGGTGGATTACTCACGCGGAGGCGCGGAGAACGCGGAGGTGGGGCGGCAGGCTCTCGGCCCCCCACGCCGCCTCACGGCCGAAGGGCCACCGACCAAGCAGGGGGGGAGTTCGGGGAGTTGGGGTTCTGCGACGAGCCGAGGAAGACGCGAGGAGCAACCCTGAACAACTTTACTCGGATGCCCACGTGAGGGGGTGGATACGTCGGGGGATCCTCGCCCCCGCATCTCCGCGCCCTCCGCGCCTCCGCGTGAGACCCCTTCCGTTGCCGAAAGTCAGCCCTCGTTGGAGAGGTAGTTCCCGAGGACGCGGTTGGTGGCGTTGAGGACGGCGAGGGCGGCGGAGCGGTAGGGGCTCTCGGAGGCGAGCGAGGCGCCGACCAGGTCGGAGCCGGGGAGCTGCTCGGCGCGGAGCATCACGACCACCAGGTCGGTGTCGAACGCCCGGAGCGAGCGGATGCCGACCAGGTGGAAGGAGAGGGAGGAGCCGATCACCCCCTCCAGCGTGCGCAGGGTGGCCAGGGCGGCCAGGCGCAGCTCCAGCGCGGGGCCGCTCTCGCCCTCCACCTCGTCCTCGAAGGTGGTTCCTCCCCACTCCAGCACCACGGAGGCGCGGGCGCGCCCGGCGCGGGGGGAGTCGACGCGTGCGCTCAGGAAGCGGACGCGGCGGCGTGGCTGGCCCTCGGCGGCGTGGCAGAGGTGGAGGTCGGCGTCGCGCGCGCTGAGGCCGTGGCGCGTGAGCACGGCGCGGGCGGCCAGCTCGACCGGCGCCGCCTCTCCCGCCTCTGCGATGACGTACACGGCGGGGGGCGGGCCGTCCACGAAGGCACGGCGCACTCCGGGAAGCTCCTCCAGCGCCGTGCGGAGACGATCGCGGAGGGAGACGTCGAGCGCGGGAGGGTTCATCGGCGCGCGGGGTAGGGAGTTGGGAGAGTCCAGCAAACGTACGGCGGCAGCGGAGCGGGTGTCAAGCGTCGTGCGCCGGAGCGAAGGGAGGGCGCGCCCCGTTGGGGACACGCCCTCCTAGCAAGCACCTGACCGTCAGCCGATCAGAAGCGCAGCAGCGCCCCCGCCCCGTTCAGGTCGCGCACGTCCTGCGGGTCCGCGAAGGAGATGGGCACCCCCTGCCCCTCCGCCATCCGCACCATCTCCTCCACCACGTCCACGCCCTCCATCACCTCGGAGCCGTCGTAGGGACAGGTCGGAAGCTCGCGGGCGAAGACGAACCCGCACGTGCCGCAGCGCACCCCTTCGCGCCGCTGGTCCGATGCCAGGAGCAGGGTGTCGACCTTCCCCTCCTGCAGCGCTGAGAGCGTTCCCTGCACGCCGGAGACGGCCAGGTAGTCGTGCGCGACGCGGTCGCGCACCTGCTCCAGCAGGTTGCGGCTCTCCTGCTCGTGCACGGTGCGCAGGTGCGGCTCCAGCCGCGCCAGGATCTCGCTGGACGGGTCGTCCACCGCCATGGGGCCGGTGTAGACCACCTTCTGCAGGATCGAGTCGGGCAGGAACTCCTTGAACTTCGCCACGTTCTCGTCCGTCCCCAGGATCACCAGGTCCTCGGGGCGCCAGCGGGCGCAGAACTCCTCCACCTCCTTGGAGAAGTCCTTGAAGAAGTGCCGCATCTCCTCGGCCTTGCGGCGCTGGAAGCGGGACTGCGAGTAGCCGCCGGCCTGCACGTGGCTGGGCACCGGGAGCGGGTCGCCGTGCACCTCGACCTCGTCGAGCAGCGTGCCCAGGTACACGCTCAGGATGCGGACGTGCTCCCGGTCCAGCAGCACCACGCCGTAGTGGTGGTAGCTCTCGATGACCTGCGCCAGCGGCGCGATGGCGGCCCGGTCGCTCACGACCATCCGGTTCTGCACCGGCACGGGGAACTGCAGCCCCTCCAGCGCGTCGCCCCCGACCTCGGCGTACAGCACCACGCCGCGGTTCTCTTCGTCGAACGAGCTCTCCAGCCACCGCTCCGCGCGCTCCAGCGCGGCCGCCACGTCCTCCCGGCGCGCACCGCCCAGCTCCATCGCCCCGTCCTCCACCTGCGCGCGCTTCTGCGACAGGAACAGGCCGTGGGTGCGCTTGTTGTTGGAGTTCACCGACATGTCGAGGAAGAGGGAGAGGACGGGCCGCGCGCCGTCGTCCCGTCGGATGAGCCGCTCGAGATCCTGTCTGCTGATCATATCCCCGGAAGGTTGCAGGGTGGTGGGTCGGGACCCTCTGCAAGGCCAGGGGGCTGGGTTGCAAGACGTGAGCCCGCGCCGTCCCCGCCGGCGCGCGCACCGGTCGGCCCCGATGGTACGATTCCTCCACGCATCGCGCCGGAGCCGCTCGGCGCTCCAACGCCCACGGGGGAACCGATGCCCGACCTGGACCACCGCGCGTACTGGGAGGGGGCCTTCACCTGGGACGCGTACCTCGCCGATGAGGTCCGCAAGCTGCGCCCGCTCTGGGAGGGCGTCTGGCGGAAGGCGTCCGTGACGCCGGAAGCGGTGAAGCGCGCCGCCTCGCTGGGCGGCCCCTGGCGCGTCCTGGTGATCTCCGAGGACTGGTGCGGCGACGCGTCCAACACGCTCCCCGCGATCGCCCGCCTGGCCGAGGCGGCGCCCTCCATCGATCTGCGCGTGGTGAAGCGCGACGAGAACCCGGAGCTGATGGACCGCTACCTCACCGGCGAGTCGCGCTCCATCCCGCTCGCGATCGTGCTGGACGCCAACTTCCGGCCGGCGGGCCGCTGGGGGCCGCGCCCCTCGGAGCTGCAGGCGTTCGTCACGCGCGAGAAGGCGGCGGGGGAGAAGACGGAGGAGGAGATCTACCGCCAGGTCCGCGGCTGGTACGCGCGGGACAGGGGCGAGACCGCCGCGCGGGAGATCCTGGCGGTGATCGCCGCCGCGGCGGAGGGACGGGACGGGTAGCGGCCGCCGGAAGGTACCCGCCTCATCCCCCGATGGTCACGGGCACGTCGGACCGGGGCGGCGGAACGATCTGGCGGGACGGGTCGCGCACCCCCTCCGGCAGCTTCTCCCACTGCTCGCGCGTCAGGATCGCGCGGACCGCCGCCAGCTCCCCGTCGAGGACCGTGCCGATCTCCCCCAGCCAGCGCTGGATCTGCCGCTGCGCCTCGCGCGGGCTGCGGCGCCGCGACTCCAGGTCGCTCACGGCGAGCGCCAGCGAATCGGCGAGCGGCGCCAGCCGGGCTCCCTGCTCCCCCGCCCGCTCCCCCAGGCGGCGGCGCTGGTCCGGCGTCAGGCCGAGCCGGGCGGCCGAGTCCAGGCTCACCACCTGCGCCGGCACGTTGGGGATGCGGGCCGCCAGGGCGTGCCGGATCTCTTCGAGGGATCGTCCCGCCCCCAGCGCGCGGTTGACCACCTTGGATATCGCCTGGTACGCCGGGTCGCTGCCCACCGCGATCCGGCCCTCCACCGTCACGCCGAAGGGCCGGCGGCTCCCCGCCAGCGCGCCGTTCCGCGCGCCGAAGCGGGGGTTCACCTCGTAGCGGAAGCTCCGCGCCTGCGGATCGAAGCCCCGGACGCGCAGGAGCACGGGGTCGGCCAGGGGCGTCTCCCCCCACCCCCGCATGCCCTCGCGGCCGTTCACCAGGCGGTCCACCAGGCTGGCGGCGTTGCTGGTGGAGACCGTCACGCGCAGCCGGCGGCTCACCCCGCTCCGCAGGAACTCGAAGTCGGCACGGGCGTCCAGCGACGAGGACCACCCGCCGCGGCAGCTGTTGCGGCGGGCCACGCGTCCCATCTGCCGCCGCAGGCAGCGGCGGACGCCGTCCGGCGCATCCCGCAGCAGCGCGGAGATCCCGCGGGCGAGCGCCGGATCGGCCACGTCGTCCGGATCGAACACGAACGCCGGGTCGTTGTACGATCCGTCGCCGTTCACGTCGCCATCGACCCGGGGGGTGAACGGCGCTCCGGAGACGAAGCGCGCCAGCGCCCCCAGCCGGGCCCAGCTCACCGGCGCGTACGAGAGCCGGAGCTGCACGTCGTGCTCGCGCTCCAGGTCGCTGGGCCCGCCGGTGAGGACGGCGGGATCTACGGCCAGCGGCACGGACCCATGCAGCGCGGCGAGACCGCCGACCTGGTCGCGCGCGCGCGTGAAGGTGTAGGAGCCGGAGAGGTGCGGCGCGCGCGCGCGCCGCGAGGTGGGAGACCCGAGCGCGACGTCCGCCCGGAGCTGGGCGGCGGACGACCGCCCGCGCGAGCTGATCTCGCGGATCGCGGACCACTCGGCGAAGGGCCGGGAGAGCCCCGGCACCAGCCCGCCGGTGCGGGGGTCGATCGCGCCGGGAGGGGCATGGACCGGCCGCCCCGCCTCCTCCGCCAGCCGGAACGCGGCGGCCTCGGCCACGTTCCGGTCGCGGGCCACCCTGTTGCCGCGCCCGCGGACGAGCGATGCGTCGAACTGAACCGTCAGCAGGTCCGCCACCGGCACCCGCCCCCCGATCGACGCCCGCCAGGCGCGGGGCGCCGCGAAGTCTCCGGCGAAGCCCGTGAGGGACGGCGTCCCCCCGGCGGACGTGGAGCCGCCGTCGCACGAGGTGGGGACCGACTCCGGACTCTCGCCGAATGCGCGCCAGTCCGGCACCGGCGTCGCCGCTCCCACGCAGCTCAGCGTCAGCGTTCCCGACCCGCTGCCCTCGCCCAGCGCCGAGGCCAGGGACGGGACGGGAACGCGGCCCCGGAACTCGCCCGCTCCTCCGAACACGTACCACCCCGTCCCGGCATAGGACCATCCGAGGCGGGGGCTCAGCCCGACCTCGGAAGGAACCCGCCCCACCTCCATGCCGAAGGCGCTCGCCAGGCTGTCCGCCCGGTCGTCCCCCGGATACCAGCGCCCCTCCAGCCGCGCGCCCGCCGTGAGGCCGAAACGCCCCGCCCGCCAGGTGTCTCCCACGTACAACGCCCCGTAGCGCGCCCGCGCCCGCGAGGCCGCGCTGCCCAGCGTCCGCGTGAAGGAAGCCGGCCGGCCCGCCTGGAAGTCCTCCAGGCCGTGGAACGAGAAGGTGCCCAGCGCGTTCCCCGGCGAGAGCAGGGTGGCGTCCTCCTCGCTGAACATCACGCCCGCCTTCAGCTCGTGCGACTTCCCGAGCCCGGCCACCAGGTCGTTCGAGACCTCCAGCATCCGCGCCTCCGCCCCCCCGGAGACGGGTGCGCCGCCGAAGCGAAGGACCGTGCTGCCGCCCGCGGAATCGCCCGCGGCCACCCAGACCGTCGCCGCCGGCAGGGCGTGCTCGGGAAGGAGCCGCCGCGTCTCGCCCGCCCCGTACGCACGCAGCTCGTTGTCCACCTTCCCGATCCGGGAGGCGAGCTGCGCCATGACTCCGCCGCCGTCGAGACGCACGGCCCCCGAGCTCCCGGCCGTGGTCAGCGGACCCGCCCCGAGCCCTCCGATCCGCGTGCGCCGGCCGTCGAGCCGCACCGTGACGGCGTGGGCGCGGGAGATGTCGTAGTCGAGCCTCAACAGGCCGCTCGACCCGTCCATGCCCGCCTCTCCCCCGCCTCCCACTCCGGGCACGGCGCCGGCCGAACGAAGCAGCGCCGCCGCCCGTCGCGCGGTGTCGGGGTCCACTCCCCGGCCCCGGAGCACCGCGGGCGAGGCGCTCTCCAGCGACACCAGCGGCGCGCGCCGCCGGGTGGCGCTGACGGCCAGGTACCAGAAGGCGCGGTTCGGCACGATGGCGCCGCCCGCGCCCGCGTCCACGTACGCGAGCGACGGCTCCGGCTCGTCCGACGGCGGGCCGTACCCCGCCCACTGGAGGCCCGGGTGCGAGAGCCGCGAGCGGAGAGCGGCGCCGAAGAGGTTGGTGCCGCCCAGGCTGCGCGCCGCGATCATCCCGGAGGAGAACTGACCGCGCGAAGCGTCGTACGTGCTCCCGACGATCGACGTGCCGGCCAGCGCCTCCTGGGGAAGGCTCGTGGAGCCGAAGCCGGCCCCGTCCAGCGTGGTGCGCGTCTGCGAGGGATCCTGGCCCATGAAGGAGACCCCACCCTCCAGCACCTGCACGCCGCCGTGCAGCCCCGCGAGCTCGGCCAGGTCCCCGGGGGCGAGCGGCACCTCCGTCGGCAGCCAGGAGGCAACCGCGTCGTCGTTCGCCCCCGGGGTGCGACGGGGGGATTCCTCCCGCGCCCGCCGCGCCTGCGAGACCGACAGTGGGGGAAGCGAGACGACGCGCGGGGTGAGGCGGAGATCCCGCCACACCGATCCCGACGCGGCTTCCTCTGCGGGAACCACCACCGTGAGCGGAAGATACCCGATCCGCTCCGCGCGCACCTGCAGCGGGCCGCTGCCCCCGGGCAGCGCGACCGAGTAGCGCCCCGCCGAGTCCGCGATCGCAGAGACGGGAGGAGCGGCGGGGCCGGAGCTCACCCGCACGATGGCGAGCGGGATCGGAGATCCCTGCTCCCGGTCCAGGACGCGCCCGGACACCCGTCCTTGAGGCGCGCTTTCCTGGGGGTAGGTGGGCGTTGTGCGAAGGAGTCCCACGAAGAGGAGGACCGCGGATGAAATGAGGCGCCACCGTGCGCGAGGCAGGCGCGCATCGGCGGGTGCAAGAGGGCGCCGTCCGCGGTCAAGAAAAAATAGCATCATATGCAGACATATTAACCTTGCGTGCAAGTGGGTCAAGCAATATTCTTTCGCATCCGCCGCGCGTTGCGAACGGAAACCCATTCCGACCGAGGAGAGTACCGTATGAAGGCGATGAGTTTCCCCACGATTGGCGTTGCGGTGGTGGCGATGCTCGGCGGATTCCAGGTTCAGCCGCTGAGTGCTGCGGAGCCGGTCTGCGGAACCCAGGCAGCGTGCGACACGTATGCACAGGGGTACGCTGCGGGCTTCTGCGCCGCGAAGGGACATGAAGGGTACCAGTCGGTCACGTACACGTGCAACGCTGACGGCACTGCCACGATCATCAGCGTTTCATGCATCGAGATCGATCGCCGGCCTCACCCGACTGCCTGACCAGTGGATCGGTCGCGTCCGACTCCGGCGCCCCCTCTGGTAGATGAGGGGGCTCGATTCGATCGCTCCGCATCACCTATGTTATTGCATGTGAGGTCCATGTGAACCGGATCGCTCTGACTCTCATCATCGGCGCGCTCACCGCCGTTCCTGAAATTGCGCAGGGCCAGGGCGAGGGTGGGGTCAGAACCGCCATCAACCCGGATGCCCGCCCGAGCACGCCTGTCCAGGGTTTCCGGACCGAGATGCGGCCAGGTCCAGGCAACGCCTACACGCACGACCGCGTAACTCTGGTTGTCAAGGGCTCGAACGCGGAACGAGCGGGCCTTGAAGTGGGTGACGTCATTCTGGACGTCGACGGTCGAGACGTTCGTGGGGTACCGCTGTTCCCTTCACGCGTTCCCGGCACGCGGTACCTCCTGCGGATCAAGCGCGGAGCCGAGGAGATGGAGCTGACCTTCATCTACCCGGAGCCCCCTCCGCCGGCCTCCTCGTCCCAGCAGCCCCGAGCGGCACCGAAGGCTGGAGGCGAGCCCGACCGGCGGGACTGAAGGGCAATGCGAGAGGTTGGCTCAACCGGGGAGGCCCGCGGCGCACCACGCGCCGCGGGCCTTCTCCGTGCGGCCCGTTCCGACGATCCTCCTGCGCGGCGGATGCCGCCGCGCGCGACGGGAGACGGAGCCCTCCGTCGCCGGACGTACTGCGCCCATCATCCGCTCTGGACGAACTCCTCAACGCGGCGCAGGTAGCTCGCTCGCCGGAAGACATCCGGGTGCTCGTCTCCTCCCGAGCGCGCTCGGTCCCCGAGGGGCGCGCCGACAGCGAAACCGGCTGGCTCCCACGCGGGAGCCGGCCGGTTCCGTCCGAACCGCAGCGGCGCGCGGGAGGGGCCGGGCCCAGCCCGAGAAACGCCTCAGCCGTAGATCATCGCCCAGTAGCGGTACAGCGCGGAGAACGGGTCGCCGCAGCTCACGGAGCAGTAGTCGGTGCCCTCGTGCGCGTTCACGGTGCCGCGGGTCTCCTCGGTGGAGGCGACCTCGAACGAGGTCACGGCCAGGTCCTCGACGTTCAGGCTCAGCTTCTTCATGGTGTCTCCAGGCGGACGTTGGGGGTGCGGGGAGGGGAGTCGGAGCCGCGCCGGTGGGGGCCGGCACTGCGCCGGGGCAGGAGGCTACTCCGTCGCGAGCTTCATGAAGTAGATGTAGATCGCCGAGAGCGGGTCGCCGCAGCTCACCGAGCAGTAGCGGGTGGCGTCCTCGTGCCCCTGCACGGTGCCACGGGTCTCCTGGGCGGTGGAGATCTCGAACGAGGTGACGGACAGCTCTTCGACGTTCAGGCTCAGCTTCTTCACGGTGCCTTCCAGGGATGGGGGTGAGTTGCGCGCGCCGTCCTGCCGGGGGGGTGGGAACTTCATGGACGGGCGGTGCTCCAATATGCGAAGAAGCGGTGAGGAGCACAACCTTTCCAGACAGGAAATGTAAGAACGTTTCCAGACCCGCTGCGCCCGCCACCGGCACTCCCCCTGCGCACCGGCGGCCGCGTATCCTGCCGACGTCGCGCCCAGCGACCGCGCCATCCGCGGCACGTGATCCCCCGCCCATCCCACGGGAGCCGGGGGTCGGGCTGAAAGACGAGAGAACGGCACGCCGCGGCGGGTGCGCCGCGGGGGCTCTCGTCCTCCGCTCGTTCCGTGCGCCGATCGAGTCGCACCCTGAAGGTCGGCTCCGGAGGCATCCGGGCCGAAACCCCGTCTTCTCCTGCGCTCTCCGCGTCGAGCGTCGCTGCGCGCGGGGGAAGTGACGGAACGTGTGGCCGCCAGCGCCCGCGCACAGGGAGCTTCGATGGCCGGCTGCGCCGACGATCGCTCCCGATCCGGAGCGGGAGCGACAAGCGGCTCGCCCGTCGCGCGGCAGAGGCGGCGCCGGCACGGAACGGCGCGTGCGGGGGTCGACCTGCACGCGGCCGCGGCTCCGCCCTTCCCTCGCACGTTCCTTTCAGCCGAGGCGGGATCCTCTGCCACCGCGTGCGGCAGACGGACGCGGGACGGGTCCGTGCCGGACCCGGTGCCGTGCTCCTTCCACTCCGAACCCGACGCCGATGCAGCGCGACCTGAAGCTGGAGCAGTTCCGCACGCGTTTCGACGAGCCGCTCTTCGTGGTGGGCGGCACGGCGGTGACGGTGGCGTCCATCATCAGCTTCGTGGTGTTCCTGCTGGCGGCGTACACGGTGAGCTGGCTGCTGCGCCGGTCGCTGCACCGCGTCTACCGCCGCCGCGGCCTGGACGAGGGAGTGCAGCACGCCCTGGACCGGCTGCTGCACTACGGCGTGGTAGCACTGGGCGCCTTCGTCGCGCTGGAGAACCTGGGCGTCTCCATCACCGCGCTGGCGGGGGTGGGGGCGATCCTGGCGGTGGGAATCGGCTTCGGGCTGCAGAACATCGCGCAGAACTTCGTCAGCGGCCTCATCCTGCTGCTGGAGCGGCCGGTCAAGAAGGGCGACTTCGTGGAGGTGGGCGACACCCGCGGCACGGTGCGGGAGATCCGCGCCCGCGCCACCGTCGTGACCACGCTTGACAACGTGGACATCCTGGTGCCCAACGGGCAGTTCATCACCGAGCCGGTCATCAACTCCACCTTCCACGACCGCCGGGTGCGGATCGCGGTCAAGGTGGGGGTGGCCTACGGCAGCGACACGGAAAAGGTGAGGGCGACGCTGGAGCGGGTGGCCGCCGGGCACGCGGGGGTGCTGGACGAGCCCAAGCCGCTGGTGCGCTTCGACGCGTTCGGCGAGTCGTCTCTGGACTTCACCCTCCTGGTCTGGCT